>JAICEJ010000258.1 GCA_025924215.1 Candidatus Binatia bacterium | reverse complement strand
AACGATCATTTCCCCAGAACAACTCCTCGTCGGCAATGAAGCTAGGCGCCCCGAAGATGCCGAGATCCACGGCTCGCTCGGTCTGCTCCCTTAGAATGATCTTTGTCTCAGCGGAAGTAGCGGCGTCGAGGACACTTTCTGCATCCTGATTCACCGATCTCAAGCAGGCAGCGATCACGCGGCGATCGGCAATGTCTTGATCTTCGGCGAAGTTAACGTGATAGACCGCTCGAACAAAAGCGGGCGTCCAAGCTTCACTCGAGAAACGGCAGGCAATCCGCGCGGCCAGCAGCCCGTTGCGCGGGAACTGCGATGGACGGCGGAATGGCAGGCGCTGCGCTTCGCAGATGCGCTCCAAATCGCGCCACATATAACGTCCTTTTACCGGGTACAAGTTGAAGGGCGAGTCGTTCCACCCCTGCGCCCGGAACATTCGGCTGAGCAAAAAAGCGTTCCACGACAGCGGCACGCCGCGCTCGCGCGCGAGTTGCTCGATTCGCATCGCCGCGGGATATGAGTACGTGCTCGCGAAATCGAACCAGAAGGAAAGTGTCATTCATCCCCCGTAGTTTATTTGCTTCCGGTGTTTGAAAGCTTGAGTTGTGGTCAATTCACGCAAACGGCTGGCTAGAATTTTTTGCCTACTAGCCCTTCGGCGACGACTTGAAGGATCATGGCACTGGCAGCCGTACAAAATCTTTCCGTCACCCGCGACAAACTATTATACGCAAGCAATCTGACCCCGAGCTCAAGCCTGGCGTATTTTGGCGTCCGGACCTCCCAACCACCAACCGATGAGCAGCAAACCGACACCGCCAACACCGAGGAACAGCCAGTCGTAGAGTGGCACATGCATCGGCAGGTCGCGCACGTGATGGATCTCAAGGACATGATGATCGATGATTCCTTCGACGAGATTGAATGCGCCCCAGCCAAGCAACAGTTGGCCGGTGAATGATCCGGCATCCGGCAGTCGGCGTCCCGCTCGCCCATGGCTCAGGAGCAAATAAATTCCGATGATCGTAAGCACCAGCGTGGTCACGTGAAACCAGCCGTCCCAGGCCATGTTTTGTTGCATTGCCTCCATTGTAATCGGCGGTACCTTGGCCGAACCCATGTTATGCCATTGCGCGATCTGGTGTAGCGCAATTCCATCTATGAAACCACCAATGCCAAGCCCCAACATGACGCCCGGGCTGATCGAGCGGGTTGTTTGCATGCGAGTCGCTGATCGATATTCCATCGCTCCTCCTTTGCAAAGTCGCGCAACCGGCTAAGACCATTGCGGCGTTGTGCCTTGCGCTGCCGTTTTCGCCTGAGGATTCGTGCCTAAGCCCCGGCAGATACTGCTCCGCGTACCGAACGATCGAAACGGATTTCGAACAGCCGCTCTCCAAAGAGAGTTTTGCAGTTGCGCGATTTTACCGCAAGCGACTCTCTCCGCGGCCATCACCCCGTCGCTGCTGAATCGCTAAGGACCAGGCAACTTGATTATCCTTGCCGGTCCGCAGAAAAAATCATATTTTGGCCCAATCTAAGTTCTTGTCGCTTGCGCGTATCTATGAACGCCGCCCACGACTGAGGCTGATACATTCAACACCAACGCAAAAGATCCAGGTGAGATTGATAGCTCATTAACCAAGAAAGAGGGACAACGATGAAACCGAAGAAGACAGCTAGGCTTGTGCTTTTCGTCGCAATTGTTAGCGCCGTCTGGGTGAATGTTACTTTTTCAGCCGAGACGCCTTTCTATCGGGGCAAAACGTTGACCGTCCTAATCAATTTCGCCTCCGGCGGGCCGACCGACATCGAAGGAAGACTGGTGGCGCGCTTTTTGGGAAAACACGTCCCGGGCCAGCCGACGATCGTGGTTCAGAACATGCCGGGAGCGGGCGGCGTCACCGGCACCAATTACCTCGGCGAGATTGCCAAACCGGACGGATTGATGCTGGGATATTTCACGTCGCAGTTTTTCAATATCTTGACTGCCGATCCCAACCTGCGTGTCGATCTGGCAAAGTTCGCATACATCGCAAGTATCGAGGGTGTCGCGGTGGCGTATGCACGCAAGGATTTCCCGCCGGGCATTCAGGAAGCCAAAGACATCATCAAAGCCAAGGGTTTAAAGGCGGGCGGCTTGAGTCTCAACAGCGCCAAGGATGTTCGTTTCCGCCTGCAGCTCGATATCTTGGGTGTTCCGCACCAATACGTTACCGGGTACAACTCAAACTCGGATGCGCGCTTGGCGGTGGAGCGAAACGAGATTCAATTCTTTACCGAAGGGACGCCGGGTTATCGCTCGCAGGTGCAACCCCGGATGGTGAAAGAAGGCCTCGTCATCCCGCTGTATGCGGACGAGCTTGTGACCGTGGATGGGGAATTCCGCCCTAGCGCTGAGGTGCCCGACATACCTTCTTTCTCGCAGCTCCATCAACAGATATTCGGCAAGCTCGGTTCGGGCGTGTTGTGGGAAGCTCTGAAAACCATCAACCTTACACACGCAATGCAGCGCATCGCCAAGGTTGCTCCGAACACACCGCCGGAAGCGGTTGCGGCGCTGCGCCAGGGATTTTCGCAAATGCTCAAGGATCAGGAATTCATCCAAGAATTCAAAAGAGTCACTCGTTCCGATCCGCACTTCCAAGTCGGCGGTGAAGCCGACAAGCTGATAAGCAAGCTGGTCCAAGCGCCGCCGGAGGTGAAGAATACAATTCGAAAATACACCGAGAGCAAGTGATTTGAGAACGTTCTGTAGAGCTGGCTTACTCAGCTCCGGATAACGTAGTTTTCCCTTCCATCCAATCACGTTCGCTGGTCCAGAGTTCGCATTCACTGCGTTGGCAAAGCTGTTCGTATTCTCACGTCAGCGTAGGGACTGCCTCGGCTCTCACTCACAATTTTACGGAAGCTGGCAGGCGTTGATCATCGAGCGCCATCGGTGAAGCGTCCTCGGTTGTCACCTGCAATGCACGAGTTTAGACAATCACCGCAAATCCCGGCGGAGAATCGCAATCTCCTCGCCATGGTATGAGACACGTTCGAGGACCTGCCAGCCTATGCGCACGAACAACGTTGCTGCGCGGCCGCTGCCGGCGTAGAGCTGCGCAAAGCCGAGCCTCTGTGCCGCCGCTTCAATCGCCGCTACCAGCTTGCGCCCGATGCCGCGGCGCCGAAGCTCCGGGCGCACATAGAACGCGGTGAGCCAAGGTCCCAAGTGCGGGTGCGTCGTAATCGAGTCGTAGCTCAATGTCGCAGTGCCGAGCACAATGCCGTCGTGCAACGCGATCAGCGCCAGCGGCAGCGCTTCGCGCTGCAGCGAGAGCGCGAGATCGGCGGCGACATCGGCAGGCGTTCGCGCACCATAGTACTCGTGATCTTGCGCGTGCAGGGCGGCGGCTAGCGCAACCACTTTATCCGCATGATCTGCGAGGTAGGCAAGTTCTATGTTATCCATGGATGCCGCTGCCCGGATACCTGAGCGATAAGAAGTCGGCTCATCCCATAGATCGCGCTTGCGCTGTCAGCTGTACTTCTTGGCGGCCGCGTCCATAGCACCACTCGCCCTGGCAAGGTCGTCGGGTACCATGACCGGGTGGATCTCAATGCTCGCATTCAGTGCGAGGAACCACGGCTCGGCAATAGCGGGGATCTGTGAAGCATCGTTCATCTCAATGAAAAGAAACGCTGTCCGTTGGCCATTGTCGTCAGTGAAATACACCGCCTCGGGCTTCAAATCCGCCAGTATGGATTGGATGGTTGCGCCGAGTTTGCCGGCTCTTGCAGCCTTATTTCCGGCCTCGACCGGGATATTCGCCTTCACTAAAAATCGCATAGATCATCTCCTTCGAATCAACAAATATAAAACGAATGTTCGCTACGTAAGAAATCTTTGGAGTGTCGCCTGTAAAGCGGGGGCGTCGGGTCCTCTGAGCGTGTATGGGTGTATGCGGTGTTTTGCGATGGCGCGGAAATAGCGCTCGACTTGTTGATCTTGAGAGATCAGCAAAACGTTGCGTCCAAGCGTATGCGCTATTCCGAGTTCAAGCACGACGTTGGCATTTAATCCGGTGAGATCAACCACGACATGAGTGGCACGGCAAATTTCATCCCAGATGGAACGCAGAATGTCCGGAGCCAAGACTCCATCGCCGCGGATATATTCAATTTGCGAACCGCACGCGTCTCCAACCAGGCGTCTCGTGGTGTTCGCCCATGTCGGGCCAAAGGCGGTCACGTGAAAGCAACGTCTATTAGACGCGTCCGGATACTGACCCGGCCAGGCCGGCAGCAGGATCTGCAAAGCGTCGGCCCCGAGAAAACCGCATGTCGAGGTGATGAGATATCTCGCTTTGATCGGATCGGCCGTCGCCTCGTCATCCAGGGTCTCAAGGGAAATGCGCACGTGAGAACTCGGGTGCCCGGCAAATCGATCACGCAAATACTTTACCGACGACTTTACCGAACTACCGGCGGCGCCTCTCTGCAACCCGTACAACGCCCGGTCCAAGGCGGCAGACAGCATTGCAACATCGCCATCATCGTTCTTAAGACACACCGGTTCGATGTCGAGATCGAACGGCAGGTCTTGACCATCGATTGCGACCACGACTGCGGCGCGTCCAAGCGCAAGAGCGATGCCCAGCTCGTAGGCTACTGCCGCAATCGGGCTGGCTTCTTCCAAAGAGGCGGCGCGTTTGTAGCCAGTAAAATCAAAGACTGCCACGGCTGATTCGCGCAACTGATCCCAACGCAGCGATGCTGGTTCTCGATCGGCTTGCGGCACAAGACAGCGGAGCTCGCGGCTGGCGCAAACCTGCGCGACCAAGACGCCGACCTGCGAGCCGCCGGAATAAAACAAAGCATTGGCATGCTGCCCGACCGCTCGCGAAGGCCACACGGGTTGGGCAAGGGTCAGATGATGGCGCAAGGAAAAATTTCGAATCTCCAACGCCAGCGGCCGCAATACTTCAGTTTCTACTTTCACCGAGTCTGCGCTGGCGGGTAGATTGGCGAGAGCCTCGCGACTGCCCCTGAGCCGTCCCATCAAAGCCATCAACGCTTTGCCTTCTTCGCCGGTCAAGAGCCCCGCCGACGACTCGGTCATGACATAGCGATGGAGATTTGCGTGCAGTTCACTAAGGGCCGCGCGGCTCGAGCCGGCTAAAGGTTCTTCCACTGGTTGTGCTCTGCTCGGATGCAGAAGCGCTTCGGACATTTGCGAAAGCAACTGCTGGACGCGGGTCGCTCTGATCTGTTTGTCGGCGAGCCCCGGTGCCGGGCTGCCAAGGATCTCCTCGAGCTCTGCGAGAATCGCGGTCAAGAAAGTTTGGCGCTCCGAACCAATTTGGCCGCTGGCAATGAAACCCTGATACATCTGGCGGAGAACGCCCATCTGCTGCCGCCAGTCGGAGGTGTCATCGTCCGGATCGGATACTGCTGTCAGGTTAGGTTCGGAACTTCCGGCGCGTTGTTCGGCCCTGGCGAGCAGTTCTTCGATAGCTCGGTCATCGGATATAAGCTCCTCAAGCTCTTTCCGCGCCCCATCACCGTTGGTTGAAGAGGCTTCGTCTTGATCAATATTCTGATCGGCAAAGTAAGAGGCGCTCAATCCACAGCGGCCGCAGCTATGCAATGGCGCGCGATAACGCTCGCTATACTCCCAGATTCCCCATTGATGTTCGATGCGGTTTTCGTCGCCCCACTCAGCGCAACGCTGGCAGCGTTTGCTCTGATCGCAAAAACCATCCTGTCGATACGACCAGGCGTCCCAGTTATGTTCAATACGCTTTTCCGACTCAGCGCAGCGGCTGCAACTGCGCAACAGCTCGCAAGATTGTGCGTCGGCGTGATTCCAATCGGACCAACTGTGTTCTACTCGTTGATTGACAGTACCGCAGCGCTCGCAAGTTTGAATCAAGAGGCAGCGCGCCGGCGATTCGGGCCGCCAATCTCCCTGATGAAAACCGAGCAGGCACTTGCCGGTATCGAGCCAATCCTTCACTGCCATAAGTTTACCGCAGCCGAATTCACGAAATCCGTTCCCATATCCGGTAGCGCCCATCGCCCGGCCAGAACATCGTGGTATCTTTCAGAGCGACTTCGCGCGCGAGCGTGGTTCCGTCATCAAAATTTAGGCGCAGCGTATTGCCTGACGACGACCAAGTGCCATTTTCGGGTCCAGACGTACTGGGCCCGAAACTGCTCATCGATTTGCTCCACCACTCGAACCGACCGCTGGGAGCTAAAACGCAGTGGGTGTCGATTGTCATGCTGAATCCGCCTGATGACCGCGGCTCGGTATGACGCCAATGCCCGAAGAGCCGCGCGCTTTTTTCCCCGGCCGGCGCTGTCGATGGCGTATCCCCGGGGCTTGCGCTCGATGCCGGCGGCGCATCGGCGGACTCCTGTGCTGCGGCTGGCGCAAAAACGGTTTCGATCCCTTCCCTGCGGCATCGCTCGATCAAACCGGCGAGCTGACGAAAAGTATTCTTGGCACTTTCATCGGGCGCCCGTTGGTCGATCACGAATTTAAAATAATTCTCGGCGGCCGGGTTAAATAGCACTTTCTTATTCTGAGACAGACGATCACGCACTCCGGCGCTATCTGTCGCTTCCATGACGTTCCAGACCGCCCGGTCAATCATTTGCAGAGAGACTTGATCTGTCTCGCCTCCATGATCAGACTTGAAAACCATCTCCGCGCAGCGACGGCACACGCGCACCGGCGTCTCATAGAATTGGCTGGGATGCCAGGAACCCCAATCGTGGACTGTGCGTCTTTCGGTTCCGGGCTCAGCGCAGCGCGAGCAGGCCACGAGTTGCGAGCAATGATCTGCCGCCTCGTAACTCCAGGATTGCCAAACGTGAGCGTTGCCGGCAGGCGTTGTCTCCTTGCAGCGCGAGCACGGGCGAACCAGCTCGCACGAGTGCTCGGATGCATAGATAGGTGAAGCCCAAACATGCTCGACCTTGGTTTCGGTTTCTGCGCAGCGGCCGCATCGTCGAGCCATGCGGCAGGAATCCGGAGTTT
>JAICEJ010000257.1 GCA_025924215.1 Candidatus Binatia bacterium | reverse complement strand
TTCCATCCAGAGCATCCGGGTCGGCTGTAAAACCGCGCGCTGCAAGCAGTGCGGCGGTCACACCGTTTTCCGCCGCCCGTCCGACGTGCAGCGGTTTGGTCATAGTGCCAAAGTTACAACGAATCCCCGCCGCAAAGCTGGCAGCGATGCCAAAGCCGCTGAGCAGATTGTCGCCTTTCAAGCCCAGGAGCTTTGCCGCCGTGGCATAGGCACCGAAGGTTCCAACGGTGCCGCTCGAGTGGAAACCCCTCAGATAATGCTGCGGCAACATCCACTCCGAGATCTTGCACTCGACTTCAAATCCGCTAAGAAATGCGAGCATGAAGCTTTGACCGTTGATATTGCCCAATTGCTGGCTTATCACCAGCGCGCTGGTCAGCGGTGGAATCGTCGGATGAGTGAGTAGCCCGTAGACATGAGCGGGATCCGAGCTTACCTGACTATCGTCCCAGTCATGCGCATGGCCCGCGGTTCCGAGCACACGGGCAGCCATCGACGCCGGAACTTTGTTCGTGCCAGCGCCTAATAACAGCGCTTCCGCGCGACCGCCGACGTACTCGGCGTCATCAATAAGGAGCCTAACCGAATGCTCTTCAGACCCAGCTACGTAGAGACCCAGCCCGTCGAGGACACAGCGGGTGCCGATGCGCAGCGCCTCCATAGGCAGGTCATCGGCAGTCACCTGCTCAATGAAGGCCGCCGCGGCAGCCGTTGTCTTAAGCCCTTCGGAAGCCGCAGAAAAATTGTTTTGATCGGCGCTCATGAATCACCTCTGGATGTGAAGCCTGCACACGGCACTACGGCACCCTTCCCTCCAACGTTGTTTTCGAAGCACCTCAATGCCCCTTACCGGTCGATCTCGAGCAACTGCATCGCGGCACTCACTCCAACCGCTTGCTCGAGGCGCCACCAGATCTCGAGGGCCGCGCGGCAACGAGCCTTGCCCAGCGCCGGCTCGACTAAGGAAATAAATTTTTCTTCGATGTGGCGGTCTTGCATCGGGTTGTCCGGATGACCCAGTGGATTGGATACTTCGACGACATGCTGGCGTCCGTCCAGAGTCGTCGCGACAACGCGCATGAAGGTCTTCTGCGGCAGCAGGGCCTCGATACGATCATCCGGTATCACCTTGATCTTAGCCATCAGAGGTCGCAATGTGGCATCGCGGACCGCCTCATCTGCAAAAGATGCAATCGTGATCGGTCCGTCCACCAGAGTCCTGGCCAAGATGTAAGGCAGGCTGTGATCCGCCGTCTCACGTGTCTGCGGATCCCATTTCTCGGGCTCGCTGCCAATCTCGAACCAGGTGAACTTCGAGGTAAAAACCTCGATCTCTTTGAGCTCGTCGATCCGGGCTTTTTCACGCAAGTCCAGCGCGGCCCAAACAGCGGGCTGGCCGTTGGTTTCGATGGGCCAGTATTTCAATTGAACTCTGGGCGTCAGATGCGCGCCGCCGCAATTTGGCAGCGGCGCGAGCTCGAACGGTCCGGTTACTTTTTCGAAGAGACCATTGCGTCCTTCAAACGCATTGCCCGGGCCGCTCATTCCTTCGGCGGCGAGTAACGCGGCAAACACACCGTTGCGCGACGCATAAGCCGTGGCCGCGTTCTTCCACGGGGTGAGCTCGCCTGATCGGGTCACCCGCAACGGCAGGTTGGAAGCCGCAGAGATTCCCACGGCATGCGCCGTTGCTGCGCGGGAGGTTTTCAATAAATTGCAGACTCCCGCCGCCGTCGCGATGCCGATGGCGTAGCCTTGATCCCAGCCGCGGCGGCTCAACGCGGTGGCGTCGCTCAAGCGAGCAAAAATTTCGTAAGCCACGATCATGGCCGCGAGAAAGCGCTTGCCATCGATGTCCATGGCTCCGGCGATTGTTAGCAGTGCGCCCAGGCAATCGCTCGGGTTACCGCCCGGATAGCGATCGTTGAAATCGAAATTGCGAATCATCGACGTATTGATAAACGCCGCGCTTTCCAGCGGCAGCCGGTCGCCAAAATAGAGCACTCTGCCGGGATATTTTCCCGGCGTTTGACCGCCCGCCAATCGCCTGCCGATTTGCGCCGGCTCGCAATCGTAAGCGCCGACAGCACAGCCCAGCGAATCGATCAGCCGCTGCTTGGCGGCGTGCACCGCCTCCCCGGTGAGATGCTCGAACGCCAGTGTCGAGGCGTATTCAGCGATAGTCTGTGTGATGCTATCCACGGAATGCTTCCGCTGCGGCGATGGTACTAGCCCTAATCGGGCTCAAGTATCTCAATAGCCATACTTCGCTTCGAGGTCTTTAAGTTCTTGGTTGCCGAGATTCGTGTACCACTTGCGGGTCTCCTCGATACCCGGAGTTTCCGTGAAATAGCGCGCCTCGGTGCCGCTTCGCTTCAGCTCTTCGAGACACTGGCGCATGCCGTGCAGCGCGGCGACCTGCAAAACCGTGGGAATGCAACCGACCCGGCCGCCCAGTTCGCCATAGCGCTGGATCGGCATTAGCTGGCGCGGCGGAACCCCGACGAGTGGCTTGCCAAGTTTAGCAAAGGCCTTGATTTCGTCCTCTGTGCGAGCGCTCAACCACACGGCGTCGACTCCGGCATCGCAACAAGCGCCGACACGGTCGAGTCGCTCCTGCAATGAATCCTTGGCCTCCGAGCGCGCGATGATGACGAGATTTTCATCGCGACGTGTGTCCAGCGCCGCCTTGATTTTGGCGACAAATTCAGCTTTGGAAACCAGGCCAACATCGAAGCCTTCGTGGCCGGCGCGTTTCGGTGTCATCTGGTCTTCGATGTGTATAGCGGCGACACCGGCGCGCTCGAATTCCCGCACCGCGCGCACAACGTTCACGGCGTTGCCGTAACCGGTCTCGCCGTCGCTGACTATGGGAAGGTCGACGGCATCGACGATCTCACGCGCACGATTAATCATCTCGGTAAGCGTGAGCATCCCGGCATCGGCAAACCCGAGTGCGCGATGTTGGCCGCTGCCGGATATATGTACCAGTGGAAATCCGAGCCATTCCACCAGACGCGCCTGAATGCCGTCATTACAGCTGGGCGCAATCGAGCACCCCGGTCCCTGCAGCAATCCGCGCAGCGTTTTACGTTTCTCGGTCATTGTTTTCTCCATGTGCGTTACCTTTCTTTCAAATTGAAGTTCACCGGCCGTCATCTTACAGCGATCTAAAGGTTCGCACCGATCGTGTCATAAGACGGCGAAGCCGGTCAAATGCGTGGGATAGCAAGTACCAACGCTTTGGATGACGATGCGGGAGAGCTAATTACTTTTGCGTTTCGCCCGATTGTTGTAAGGCGTCGAGAGCCTTTTGCACGAGCCTGCGGCGCAAATCTTTCTCATCGTCCGGCGACAGTTTGACATCGCCGGTGACATGCACGATGCCGTTGCCCAATACCACGCGGTTCGATCCGATCATCTTGGCAATCGGCAAGGCCGAAGTAATTTGCACCACGGGAATGCCGGCTCTCTCCAACTCCGTTGTAATCGCAGCGCCGCTGCGAGTGCTCGTCCCTCACGTCGAAGTCAGAATCACGGCGTCGACGCCGTCCCTCTTGATCTTCTGCGCCATTTCGCGGCCCAGGCGCCGCGTATTGGACAGCGGATTGACCCTGCCCGAAGTCGAAATAAATTCGTCGTGCAGCTTGCCGATAACACCGCGCTTTTCCATTTCGCGCAGGACGTCCAACGGCACCAGACGATCGGGGTCTTCCTGAACGAACCGGGCATCGTAACCGCCGTGCGAGATCTCGTAGTCGTCGCCGCGCAGATCATCTCGTCCTTCGACGCTGTAAGAACCCCAGCGAGTCGCTGCCGTGCCCTGGATTCTATCCGGGTTGCCCTTGGGCACGAGCCCGCCATCGGTAATGAGCATAACCCGAGCCTGCGAAAGATCTTTGATGGCCGCAGGCATCGGCGTCGGTTCGAAAGCTACAGGCGGCATCTCGGACTCAAACGGTGTGCCGTTGAGTTTCGCCACCAGCATCTCCACCAGCCGCCGCGCAGCCGTCTCTTGCACCAATTGGTCGCGCAGGAGGCCGCGGGGCAGATAACCTTCCTGAGCGGGGAGTCCGATAGCGCGCTTTTCGACCAGCTTTTTTCCCAGGCTGGCCATTTTGCTTAAGACCTCACGCATCCTGGCCGGACTGCTGCCGGAGTCGATGATGTAGAGCGCATCGCGGTAAAGATCGACTCCCGGGTTCTCTTCATTCATCCCGGTGATAGCGGGAATATTTAATTCGGCTTGAATCGCTGCGCACAGCGCGCCCGCCGCCATGCCGTAACGGCCGGCATCGAAACAGGGGCCGGCGAAAAACAGATCAGCTTTTAGCGCGCGAATCTTCTCTATCGCCGAGGCGGTGACTGCCTCCTGATTTTCGACGGCATAGTTATCGCCACAAATCAGGGTCAAAACGACACGCGTCCCATCGCCCAGCAACGGCTCCAGCAGCCTGCCGGGTCCGACCGGGCCATCGCGCGCCTGCAGTGGCGCGCCGGCATGCTCCTCGGCGCCTATGCCGCCAAAAAACTGATTTAGATAATGCACTACTCTCATCGTTCCCCTCCCTCTCAAAACCGATCCAAGTCCGGGATGCTTCTAATAAACCAGAGATCTCATGCGCGACGCACCCTGCTGGTTCATGACGCCAATGATATTCGAAGCCTCAATCGACATTGGCCCCTCCAGAAGTTGCGCCATCTCCGGAGTTGCCGTAATCACCCGGTCCACGCGCGGGATTTCCCATTTGGTGCCGTTGCCGCCGTTATAAACAATCGCGTTTACTTCGGGAAAATTAAACAGCAGCGCCGACTCAACCCGGCGATCTCGCGACGAATCGGAAACCATTACCGCGGTGCGTATGCGCATGCCCTCAAGCAGGCGCGCCGTCTCCGCCAGATCGGCATGGGGCAAGCCGCCGCCGTATTTGGTTAGTACCGCGCCGTCGGCGCGAAAGTTCCACTGGATCAAATTGGCAGCCGCCCGGCAGTGACGCTCCCGATCGAATTGGTCCGAACCGGCGATGGTCGCTATCGTTCCAACGAAGTTGATTTCCCGAGCCTGATGACGGCGGTAAAGCTCCAGAATGACCGGATGATTTTGATAGAAGTAAGTCTCGGTTCCGCCAAACCAGGAGTTGAGCGATGGCACGATAGCTCCATCGAGCCATTCGTCGGGATGTAGCACCACCGGCAGCATGCCATCGGTGTTGGCGCCATAGAGAATCGGCTCGTCGACACCGGGCTTGCGTTGGCGCGAAAAAATCTGCCCGGCGTAGGCCACGCGTGAAAGGTCACGACGATCATGCGACGAAGGATCGATGGATGGAAAGCTTTGCGTCGATGTGGGAGCTTGATCGATAGCGCACCGGGCAATCTGTACAGCAACCTTCAAGGCGGCCAGGCGATAAGCCTTTAACACCACTTGGCGGGACAATCCAGGCTTGGTATGGGGAATGATCAAGAGATGTTGTAACGAGGAATAGTCGCTTGCCGAGACCACCGGCCCGCTCATTTCCAAAACACGTCCCGTGGCGCTTCTACCCTCACCGGGTGACATCTCGGCCAGGACGGATACCGCAGAACCGGCAAGCACGTGGGTAGTGCCCATGCCCGCGGTAGTGGGAGCACCGAGTATTCCGGGAAAATCCGGACCCGAGCCCGGCGCTTTCGCGCGCGGCTCAACGATGTCGAAGATCGGTCCGGCACGGCAACTGTCGCCCGGTCGGACTATGTCGAAATCGACAGCGGCAAGCGCCTCATCTTCTAGGACGAGCCGGCGCAGTTCGTCGGCATTGACGACCAGCAGTGTGTCCTCGATCCGTGTCTGAGAGCCGAAGCGGATTTCGGTGACTGGATGGCGTGCGAGAGAGAGCTGCATTAGCTTGTTCTTCGGTAGCTGCGCAATTAGCTCAAGTCGATCTTATGGCCCGGGCTAATCCGGATGTCAACGCGACCGGCGCTTTGAATTTTTGCGCCTCCCGACTTTTTGTACGATGATAACGATGATAACAAGCGTCTATCGGCTTGATTGCGAAAAAACGCGCCTATGATTCGCTTTTCACCCAATCTAAACCGGGCACACTTCGTTCGCTGGTATGAATGGGGCGACGATCCTTTCCGAAGTGCTCGCAACCAGGACAAGCCGGTGATGCTTTTTCTCACCGCATTCTGGTGTCGCTTCTGCCAGCGCATGGACGAGGAAGCATTCTCCGATAACGAAAACACCGCCCTCCTCAACGCCTATTTCATTTCGATTCGCTGCGACAATGCCCAACGACCCGACATCGACATCCGCTACAACCGTAACGGCTGGCCGACAATTGCTTTCATGACCGCTGACGGAGACCTGCTCTCCGTAGCAAACTATCTTCCGAGCGAACAGTTCGGCGATCTCCTAGTTCGCGTGTACACAGCTTATCACGAGAAGAAAGATCAGATTGGCGTGCTCCATCGAAATGCGGAAGAGAGAGGCGGCGATAGACAACAACGCATGAATGAGCGTCGGCCGGATCTTTCGGCCGTCGGGAATATCGCCAACCAAATCATCGAGCTCGCAGACCGGGAATACGGCGGTTATGGCCGCGCCCAGAAATTCATCCAGCCGCAGGTCAATGACTTCTTGCTCGCTCGTTATGAGGCAACCAAAGACCCGAAGTACCTGGACCATGTGTGTCTGACGTTGGATCGCATGCGCCAAAGTCCGATGCGCGATCCCGTAGCGGGCGGCTATTTCCGCACCTGCTCGGGCCGCGACTGGAGCCGACCGCATCGCGAGAAACTGCTCGCGGAACAGGCCGGCATTCTGGCAAACTGCGTGCGAGCGTTGCGAATCACCCAGCTAAGGGTTTATGCGCGCATGGCCGAAGAATTGATTGCCTACTTGAATGCAAACCTGTTCGACACCGCTACAGGGGCTTTCTATGGCTGCGAAGATTTTCTCCGAAAAGAAAACAGCGAGGCATCTTCCGATGAAGAATTTTTTTCGATTCTGGATGGCTGTATTTACATCGATGCCAATGCGCAAACCAT
>JAICEJ010000256.1 GCA_025924215.1 Candidatus Binatia bacterium | reverse complement strand
CCAGGGCGGCAGCGCAACTAGAGACGATAAAGAACGTTTGCAGTCGCTAGGCAGCTTATTTCTCGAACCTGTCTGGATTTTTGTCCGCAGGCAGAGCGCCGTAAAACGATTTCTGGAATTGAAAGGTAACCGTGTCTCGGTGGGGATCGCCGGAAGCGGCACTCATCTTCTGGCGACCCAGCTATTATCTGCTGCCGGCATTACGGAAACCAATACGCAACTGATCCGCGAGGAGACCACGCAGGCGATCGATTCGTTGTCGAACGGGAAAATCGATGCCGCCTTTTTTGTCGCTTCTCCTGAGGCGCCGATCATTCGTAAGCTCTTTGCCGCGCCCGCTGTTGAACTTCTCAACTTTGACCGCGCCGCTGCTTACGGCCGACGGTTTCCCTTTCTGACCCCGGTGACTCTCAGTGAAGGAGTAATAGATTTACAGCAAAATATCCCGGATCATGACACTCCACTGGTTGCTGCCTCGGCCAACTTGGCTGCGCGCCGCGATCTAAATGCCAGCCTCATTCCTGCCGTCTTAAATGCCGTCACGAGAGTCCATCAAACCGGTGGCGTGCTGGAGCACAAGCGCCAGTTCCCATCGGTAGATTTCGCCGACCTTCCGCTAAGTGAAGATGCTCGTCGTTATCTAATCAACGGCCCATCTTTTTTATTTAGATGGCTGCCCTATGGCACGGCCGTGCTCCTGGACCGTCTTAAAATACTTGTTTTACC
Organism: Candidatus Binatia bacterium; assembly: GCA_025924215.1. Taxonomy (GTDB): domain Bacteria; phylum Desulfobacterota; class Binatia; order UBA9968; family UBA9968; genus WHTF01. The sequence continues at coordinate 6,322 of JAICEJ010000256.1, read as the reverse complement.
GCTCCTCGCTTTGCTCCTGCCCGTGTTTAAGATCGCGCCGCCGCTTTATACCTGGCGAATTCGGTCGAAGATTTATAAGTGGTACGCGGCGGTGCGGGAAGTCGAATCGTCAATTCAAGAACAAAAAGTTTCCGGCGATGCGACATCGCTGATCAATCGATTAAACGAACTTGACCGCCAAGTGGCTTCTGTTTCAGTTCCTCTCTCTTATGCCGCGGAGTTGTACCATCTGCGGCTGCACATCCGCTTTCTCCAGAAAAAATTGCAAAGCTAGCGCTCGTCCGATCGGAAGCCATCCGATCAAGCCGGAGTCTTGTTGGCGATCCTTTAAAGCAATTTTGGCTAAGAGTTATGAACGCGGACGAACAGGTGATCTGGATACCCTAGATTGATTCTACCAGCGTAAAAGCTTCGCTCAACCAATCGCTAACTTCTTAAACCTCAGGGCGGTTTTTTCATTGCTCGAGTTGACGGAATCATGGTAAGCCCGCGTGGGTGCACGAAGAGCGTTCAGGAAGTCATCCCTTAGCGCCTGCTGGCACCCTGATATGTTAATCACTAGTGTCGTAGGAATGAACATCGGATGTTTCAGTTGATCAATGGAACTATCGAATGCGGCGAATGCCGCAACGAAATTCTTCATGGTGAGGAGTTCAATTGCCCTTTCTGCGGCGTGAGTCTCTGCGATAACTGTCTGCTTTGCCATGAAGAGGAATGCTGTCATACGGTGAGGCAGCGTTTTTGAGTCTAAAGATTTGGATTGATCATGCCTCCAGACAAATTGCTCTCAAAGCATAGGTTGCAGTGACGACCGATTAACCATGTGCGCTCGATGATGCTTTGACATCGACCGCCGCCGGTGATACCCGCAAATAAATGATCGTGACTAGAAGCAAGCCGAATAGGAGGAACATTTAGATGGTCGCATGGCGCGCGCGGATCGGGCTGATCAAGCCCACGCATCGCGGTAAGTCCTTCGCCTATTGGTACAACAATGCGCCGGAGGGCGTTGAGATCGTGCCGACGTTTATCGGCTTCCGCAGCGAAAAGCGTGAGAGTTTTCTTGAAGGATTCAAGAAAGCCGAAGAGATCGCGATTCAACTGAAAGAGGTTGGTTGCGATATCATCGCAGTTAGCGGGACGCCGCCGTTTTTGCTCAAAGGCTTGGATTTTGAGAGGCAGTGGGCGGCCGATCTCTCGGCCAAAATAGGTCTACCGGTAGTCACTCCGATGGAGCCGCATGCGCTTGCTTTACAGGCTCTCGGCGCGCGCACTGTAGCGGTTGCGACCTACTATGGCCAGGAGCTCAATCAGGCGATCGTGAATTACTTTTCGCGCTTCGGCTTCGAATCAGAGCTGATGCCCGGGCTGAGTGTGACCGGCGAAAGTACCGGGCTTTACACCACTTCGCTGCGGGCTCTCGATGAAGTATCTCATACGGACGTCTACCGTCACTGCAGAAAGGCGTTGCAGAATATGCGTCCCGTCGATGCGGTTTACATCAATGGCGGCGGGTGGGACGCGGCGCCGGCCATCGAGTTTCTCGAGCGTGATTTGAAGATAAAAGTAGTCTGGGCCTTGGCGGCCGAAATGTGGTTCACCTATCATGTGCTCAAAATCGAAAATCCGGTGCTGCGCGGCGGCATGTTGCTGAGCGGCAACTATGCGCCCGCGCTCTAGAGAAGTTTCTACTGGAGGTCTCATGAGCCAAACCGATTGGGCTAAAGCATACGCGGCAATGGACGAGAGGATTATTTTGAAGTACGAGCAGCTGCCACGAGGCGAGCAGATCGGCAAGGCGCTGCAGGCAGGAAGCAAGGACGAAAAAAAATCCTGATCGGGGGCGTGCATTGCTAAACTCGAATGCCCAATGGCGTAGTGCAATCAAGATTACGGGTGGGATCAAAGTTTTTCTCTTTAATTAGAAGAGAACTGAACGGAGGCAGTATGCCTAAAGTGGCTTCTTTGGGTCATGTGGGTCTCTACGTGCGCGATATCGAGCGGTCGAAGGCGTTCTACCGAGACATTGTTGGGCTCAAAATCAGTGATGAGAATCCGAAAACCGGCAGCGCATTCATGACTGCTAAGGACAGGCTCGATGAGCATCACGAATTGCTGCTGATCCCAGGCCGAGAAGATGGCAAGGTGGTACAGCAGATTTCTTTCCGGTGCTCCAGTCTGACCGACGTCAAAGAATTCTACCGTCTTTTCCTGGAGCGCAAGGTGCCGATTATTCGCACCGTCAGCCATGGCAATGCCGTCGGCTTGTACTTTGAAGATCCGGACGGCAATCAACTTGAAGTTTACTGGCCCACAGGAATTGACTGGCCCCAGCCGTTCGGCAAACCTATCGATTTGGCAGCGAGCGAAGAGGAGATCACCGCGAACCTGACCTAAGTTTTTAATGAGCCAAAAACCGAGCGTGAGAAAGTCCCGGGCCTTATGACTGTAATGGCCGCAGCTTGGTCTCAGTCAATCGTATAAAAAGATGGCAAACCTGTTTTACAACGATCGCCTGATCATCGCCTACGCGGCTTTTCAGCAAAGCAGCAAACTTTGGAGCGCCGGCGCGGAAATCACTTGGAAGACCGATGGCCAACGCTACTCCCATACGATTGAAGCGCTGCCTGATCGATTCAAAACTGTTGAGGAAGCGGAACGCTTTATTATCAACTTTGCCAAAAGCTGGATTGACGCCAATCCGTAGCTTGGCGAACACGAAGGTTGAAAGCCTCCGCCACAGGTTTCGAGAATCACTGAGATGAAAACCGGTCGTTGATCCACTTTGCAGCATAGTCGAAAAAATTTTTCGTCACATTGGCATAGGATGTCGCAGGATTCGCGCAGTTTGTGCAAGGAGTGACGCCGGTGGTGGCGCCTTCCACGACGATAAAGTCCTTATCGGCGCTCTTAGCATATAAGTAATTGATCTCGACTTCTTGAATGAGGTTCTGAAAGGACGCCTGATTGGCAGCGGCGAGCAATGGGACCGAGACCTGCTGAAGCATGCAGGGGGTGGAGTTATTGCTCGAGCAAAGATCAATCTGACTTTCATCCATCGAATTATTTGCTCGAATGGCGTTACTGCTTAGAAAAGATCTCACTGTCAGTCCTTCGCGGGAGCCTTCGCTGAATGTCTGATTGGCTTCTGCAAGCTCCGGGCGTGATGGAGCGAGACTCTCAACTATCTGCACGGCGATGCTGCCGTCGTTCTTGAGTAGCTTCTCAGGAAATAGCGTGGTGTGGCGGATGCTCGGGTCAAGCGAAAGCAGTCGCGCTCCATCGAATTTTGGAATGTTGAACGGCGCGTCGTCGGTATAAATGTACTTACCCGCCTCGACTCTTTGCAGGAGTTCGAGAGCATCATCGATCAGCCGGTTCATCCGCTCGGCTTGAGCTTTGAAATACCGAGCTTTGAACTCGTCCGAGTAGTGCGAGGCACCTTCGGGGTTATAGCCATTTTTGGGATCGAATGGATCGAGCCGAGGATTCAATCGGTCCGGGTTTTTCTCATTATTCACTGCCGGATTGATGCTTCTAAGCCGCAGGATCGGATTGCCTGGATGGCCATCGGAGAGAATGATACCGTCCGCGGCAGGAACCCCGGCGAGATTATTGCCGCACTGGACAAGCTTATTGGCGCCTTGGCAGACTGAAGGCCCGTTCTCGGCGACAGCCTGATAGAAGCTCATCGTTACTCCACCGCCACTGTTGCCGTAGAGTATTACCTTGTTCACTTTTTGGACGCTCTTTAAGTGATTCACTCCCTGCGCCACATCCAGCGGTATCAGTTCCCAGTCCACCAAGGCCTCATTGTTTTCGAATCGCGAGTTCATGCAGAGAACCACAAAGCCTCTTCTCGAGAATTCCCTGCAGGCTATGTTGTTCATGTAGTTCGCTTCGCGATGCATGACTAGAATACCGATTTGCAATTGCGGCCCGGAATCTGGTTTGTAAACTGCCCCTTTCGCCTGACCAAGTTGAACGAATACCGGGTTAGTTTGGGCGAACGGGGTTGAAACGAGGGCCACGAGTGTCAGGCTCAACATAACGGCTGATAGCCAGTACATCTTTTTTGGCATTTTAATTCCTCTGCTTAAGCGGCCTCAATCAACAGTGACTCAACACCCGAATCCTCTATGGCGCTCACTTGCCGACATCGCTTTCCGCGGCTGCTGTGATGATGTCCACCGAATCTTCGTCCAGAAGCAGGCGCTGGCGAACCAGACGATCTGCTGCGCGGGCAACCCGACTCACATAGTGACCGTGATTTCGATAGCGCTCTTCCAATGAGAGTCTCGGGTCGTCGTCTGCGAGCCGCTCTGCTTTCGTTGCCGCAAAAGGTATGTACTGGCCTGTCAGAGCGCAATCTTCTCCTTCAGCGAAGGGCGCACGCCGCAGAGCCCAGCCGGTGTACGTTGCTATCGGTACTTCGATGTTGGGGTGACGGACACCCGCAATATCGTTACCGTCGACATCTGTCTTCGGCACCAATACGGTATAGCTCTTTCCTGGAATCGGCATATTGGGAAGTGTGCTCTTATCTAACAGATCAACCGGGTTATACCACCCCGTGTAGTTTACGCCTGGAATCACCGGGAAGCCTTGAACCGATTGCGGCAAAGACGGCACGAGAGTTCCGTCGCTAACTCTCGGATAGCGACTTGCCGGCGGCCTTATACCTCTTGTCGCCCAATCGTCGAGCGCCATGTAGAGCGCCCGAACAATCGGATTGTGCGGATTGGGATTGCTGAGTTGCTGGCATGTGGCGGTGGTTTGAGGGGCGCTGGAGGGGCCGTGCTGTGTGCCTGCAACCATGAACACGCGGACATTGTCCGGTAACCGAATGTCATTACCCAGGCCGTCTGTCGTCACCAGCGCGGTGGGCTTGAGGTAAGCCTCATTGGCACTATCAGTGTGCATGACCTTCGGACAAGTGTCAGTAACTTGGCAGCGCGCGAAAATGCCGTCCGTCAGGCCGCTGATGGGATCGAACCGCACTTCGTATGTAAAGGGAAATTCCTGCTTAGCGCTTAAGTGTCTCTGATAACTGCGGCCGGTGGCGTTTGTATCGCCGAACCTATCGTTGCTGGCGATTGCGTGCGCGCCGGAAATCTTAGGTTGAATACCTTCGAAGACCGTGCGCCCGGTCTCGTCCTCGTTGAAGCCCCAGTAGGTGAAGCCCTTCAAGTATCGGCCGCTCTGGGATGAACCATGAGCGATGACGTACTGAATTGCGCCACGTAGAGGATTCTCCGCGGAAGTATCGTGACGCAGAAACGAAACTACATCGCGCGTGGCCGCAAGCCCGAGCCCAAGGATCTGCGGGTCTTTGGCCGGATAGATAAACTCGTAAGCAGCCCCCTGATCATATGGAGCCAAGAACGGATCTTCGCGATTGATCCGAACGGTTGTATCGTCCACGTAGGACCATACGCTTGCCGGTACCTCGACCCGGTCAACGAGAGGACCTCCGATAAAGTGTGTATGGTTGTGCACGAGCATCTTGGCCTGACTCTGATCGAGATTAGCCGCGCGATAAGTCAATTCGAGGTCGGTTCCGTTGGCATTGTCGAAGATGACCTCCGTGATCGTATGCTCCACAACCGAGCTGCCATCGGGGTTGCGCGCGATCGGCAGCCTGGCAAGCGCACGATTATTTCCGGGAGGCACGAGCCCTTCATCTTCCCAACCGGAAAAGACCAAGGTATAGCCGCGGCGCATAAGCAGGCCGGTGCCTGCATCTGCGGCAGTAGTCGGATTGTTGCCGCCCACTTCATTAAAGGCGCCATGCCCTTTGTTGCCGCGATTCACCACATCGTAGAAAATTCTTTGATTCCCCTTAGACAAATCGACAGGTTTTATAATGTGCACATCGGCCGAATATTCGACCATGCCGCTAGAGTTGCGCGGCGCCAGGTCGATGTCGGTAATCAAGGAGTTCCGCCGGTCGGACGGATCGACTTCGCCGTAAGCGCGGGCGAAGATCTTTTCGTAGGTCCCGACGCTTCCAAACGCCAGGCCGCCGAACGTCGGCGATTGGACACTCAGAATCTCCAACCGAATGATGCGCGCATCAGCAGAGAAGTTAAGAAAAATCCCGATAAACAGACCGATCAAACAAGATATCCGAGTTTTCATGCTCCAATCCTCTCGTGGTTTAATGCTCTCTATTGGGTCATCTGCTATTTAGCTTAGCGACGCGGATTCTGCCCATGTTGGCATAGAACTGTCCAATACTTTCTTTGAATGGCAGCCATTGACTTTCCTTATAGCGATTCGTAATAAACAATAAGATTGTTCGTGTTGACCTTGCACCGCT
>JAICEJ010000255.1 GCA_025924215.1 Candidatus Binatia bacterium | reverse complement strand
CCCAAGCTTTTGCGGATCTCTTTGGAGATAACGATTTGTGACTTCTGATTTAGTTTTAATACCCCTTGCATAGTTGTGCTCCAAAACTAGCGTTTGGGGTAAATTTAGCAGACTTGTATTACTTGGTCAATCGAGAATGCAACCCGTGGAACTCCAACCAACCAAGTTCGAGCTGGTCATTAATCTGAAAACCGCAACGCAGGTCGGGCTCAAGATTCCGCCGAGCGTGCTGGCGCGGGCGCATAGTGTGATCAAGTGACATCAGAGCAGAAAACAGTATCAGACCAAGCCGGTCGGACCCATGATTAGAAGAATTGCAATCTGCTTTCTGGCCACTACTTTGCTGCCAACCGTTTACCTCGAGGCACAGCAGGGGAAACGAGTGCACCGAATCGCGATTCTGTCACCGGCCACACGGCCGCGGCCGGTCATTGATGCACTTCAACAAAGGTTACGCGAGCTCGGCTATACGGAAAACCAAAACGTCATGTTTGAAGATCGTTACGCCGAGTTTAAAGTGGAACGTCTGCCAGAACTGGCTTCCGAGTTGGTCAAGCTAAAGCCCGATGTCATTTTTACGCATTCGATGACCGGCGCGAGGGCGGCCAAGCAAGCCACTTCAACCATTCCAATCGTGATTGGAGCGGCCGGTGATCTGGTAACAGACGGCATAGTCGCCAGCCTGGCGCGTCCAGGTGGAAACGTCACCGGCGTGACTTTGCTAAGCTCCGAGTTAGAGGGTAAAAGGCTTGAGCTTTTGAAGGAAACATCCCGCAAGCTCGCTCGCGTGGCGGTTTTAGTGAATTCGACAAATGCGGCCTGGGAGAATTACCCGCAGGTTCTCGAGCCCGCTGCTCAAGCGCTGAAGTTGCGTCTCGAGCGCGCGGAGGTCAGGCAACCCGCCGACCTTGAAGACGCATTCGCGACGATGCGTCGCAACGGTGTCGATGGCGTGCTCGTAGTCAGCGATCCGATGTTCCAAGCTTATCAGAATCGCATTGCGGAGTTTGCGGCCAGGCAGCAACTGCCGAGCATTTCAGAAGTTCCGGGGTTCGCTGAGGCCGGCGGTCTGATCCAGTATGGGCTCAGCATTCACGAGATGGGGCGACAGGCCGCAGTCTATGTCGACAAGATCCTCAAGGGTGCACAGCCGGCGGATCTGCCGGTCGAGCGGCCGACAAAATTCGAATTCCTCATTAATCTGAAAACAGCTAAGCAATTGGGTTTGACCCTACCCCCGGCTATGGTGGCGCGGGCGGACAAGGTCATAAAGTGATATATCGGTACCCACAAGGTGATCAGACGAAATGAAGCTGCGTGATTTGCCCGTGTTGAAAAGCTTTGGCGTGCGTCGCCGGCGTGAACGGCTGCTGCGTGATTATTTCTTGATTTCCGTGCTGCTGATCGGCGGCGGCTTGATCACCAGCGGCCTGGTCGAGATCTATTTTCGATATCAAGAGAGCCAAGAGCAGCTCGCCCTGCTGCAGAAGGAAATTGCCGCCGGCGCCGCCTTCAAGATCGAGCAGTTCGTTCAGGAGATTCATAACATCTTGAAAGGAGCCACCAAGAGTCGCGATATCGCGCCGAAAGGTTTGACGCCGGAGTTTCGGTTTGAATTAGAGAAACTCTTGATCATTGCGCCGGCGGTGACGGAGGCGCTTGCGGTCGACGAAAACGGTACTATCCAAGTGCAGGCATCGCGATTGCGCACGGTTTTACCCGACGCCAAGAAAGACCTCTCCACCTCACCGTCCTTCCGTCAAGCAAGGCAAGGCAAATCCTACTTCGGCCAGGTTTATTTCGTTCGCGGATCAGAACCCTATATGACCATCGCCGTGCCCATCGAGCGGTTTGCCGGCGACGTGATCGGCGTGCTTCAGGCCGAAGTTAATTTGAAATACATCGGCGACGTTGTTTCTAACATCCGCGTGGGCAAAGCAGGCCACGCTTATACGATCAGTCGAGCCGGCGAGTTAATCGCCCATCCGGATATCAGCCTCGTGCTGCAGCGCCGCAATGTGCTCCACCTGGAACAGGCCAGAGCCGCGTTTCGAGCACCTGCGCCCGACGTGGCGGCGTCCAACGCAATCGTCGCCACCGATCTGCAAGGCAAAGACGTGCTCAGCTCGTTCGCTTTGATCCCGACTCTCGACTGGGCGGTGGTGCTCGAGCGACCGGTCGAAGAGGCCTACGAGGCGCTTTATGCTTCGATGATTCGAACTTCGACGCTTTTCATGATCGGTCTCGGCATGGCCCTCATCGCCAGCCTGTTCTTAGCGCGCCGTGTTGTTCGCCCGGTGAGAATCCTGCGCCAAGGTGTCGAACGAATCGGCAGCGGTGATCTGGCGTATCGGCTCGATCTTAAAACCGGCGATGAGATGGAAATATTTGCCGACGAGTTCAATAAGATGACATCTCAGTTGCAGGAGTCCTATGCCAATTTGGAGCAAAAAGTCGAAGCGCGCACAAAGGAGCTCACCGAATCCTTGGAGCAACAGACGGCAACGAGCCAGGTCCTCGGCGTTATCAGCAGTTCGCCGAGAGACCTGCAACCGGTATTTGAAACCATGCTCACCAACGCCACACGTTTGGGCAGTTCCGACTACGGCGCAATTTTTAGATTTGATGGAAAGGTCTTCAGCCTAGTTACGGCTCAATATGTTTCGCCGCATATGACCGTTTTGGCTGATCGAACATTTCCGCCAGACCCGACAACCGCAGTCGGCCGTCTTGGGCTGGAGAAGAAGATCGTGCACATTCCTGATGTTACAGCGGATCCTAAATGGAACCCTCCGGAAGAATACCGCAAGGAGGGCATACGGAGCGTTCTCGCGGTGCCCATGCTCAAGGAAAATAATCTGGTCGGCGCGATTGTTGTTTACCGCAGAGAAATTCAACCATTCACCGAAAGTCAAATTGCCCTGCTCAAAACTTTCGCCGATCAGGCCGTCATCGCCATCGAGAATGTTCGTCTCTTTAAAGAGCTCGAAGAAAAGAATGAACAGCTCGAAGCTGCCAACCGGCATAAGTCTCAGTTCCTGGCGAACGTTAGCCATGAGCTGCGCACACCGCTGAACTCGATCATCGGCTTTACCCGGCTCGTGCTGCGGAAGATCGAGGGACAGATCGAAAAGCTGCAGAAAGAAAATCTGCAGAAAGTGCTGGTCAGCGCGGAACACTTGCTCAAATTGATCAACGGTCTTTTGGATTTGGCCAAGATCGAAGCTGGCCGCATGGAAGTGTATGCCGAGACATTCAAGATCGATGACGTAGTCCGGGTTGCAACCGCGACGGTCGAGCCGATGCTCAGAAATGGCAACGTGCGACTCGTTACTGAGATGTCTCCCGAGCTTCCAGCGATCAAAACAGACCGGGACAAACTGAAACAAGTCATTCTCAATCTCTTGAGCAACTCGGCTAAATTCACCGAAGCAGGAGAAATCAAGGTAGCCGCGTGGTCAGAGAACGGTTCGCTGAAGCTGGCTATTTCCGATACCGGAATCGGCATGAACAAAGACGCCTTGCATTATATCTTCGATGAGTTCCGCCAAGTGGACATGTCGACGACTAGAAAATACGGGGGAACCGGACTCGGGTTGGCTATCGTCAAGCGACTCATTGATTTGCTCGGCGGCGAAATCGGCGTCGAGAGCGAAGTAGGCAAGGGTTCGAAGTTTACCATCACCCTGCCGCTCAGCCACAACAACTGAACAGCTTCGAGTTTTCGATTGGGAGCCGCAGGGAACAACAATCATCGCGAGCTGGTATGGAAGAACTCACCGCAGTCTAAATTCAGCTCTGCCAGCGAGGAACCTATGGGAAAAAAGAAAAAAATACTTGTCGTCGATGATACCGAATTCAATCGCGATCTGGTGGTACAACTGCTTGAAGACGAGTTTGAATTAGTTATCGCCGAGGACGGCGCCCAAGGCCTCAAACAGACGCAATCCGAAAGGCCGGACCTCATCTTGATGGATCTCGGCATGCCGGTCATGGATGGCTGGGAAGCCACGCGAAAAATAAAAGCTAACGATGAGCTAAAGCATATTCCGATTATTGCCGTAACTTCCCATGCGATGGCGGGCGACGAAGTTGAGGCGCGCAAGGCCGGCTGCGATGATTACCTCCCGAAGCCTATCGATGAAGACGAATTGTTGAAAAAGATCAGGAAATTTCTCGGTTGATGCCCAGCTGAGCCGAGCCAGAACCACTCCCGATTGGAAGCGAAAACTCTAGAGCCGATACGCGCATGAGCAACAAAATTCTGATCGTCGATGATGAACCGTTCAATCTCGATCTGCTCGAGCAAGAGTTACAGGAGCAAGGCTACGAAATCGAAAGAGCCAGTGACGGCGCTGAGGCGCTCGAGAAACTGCCAATTTTTCTACCGGATGTCGTGCTCCTCGATTATATGATGCCGAGGATGAACGGGCTGGAGGTTCTGAAGCGGCTTCGAGCCGACGAGAAATGGCGCAGCCTCCCGGTGATACTTCTCACGGCGAAGGCGGCGCAGGAAGATAAGATCACCGGTCTGGATGCCGGCGCTGACGATTACGTCATCAAGCCGTTCGATGCATTTGAGTTGTTGGCCAGAGTCCGTTCGATGCTGCGCATAAAAGAGCTGCACGATTCTTTGGAGGACCTGAACAAGACACTGGCTCACAAAGTCGAACAACAGGTTGGCGAGATTGAGCGTATGAAGCGCCTGAAGCGATACCTTTCTCCGCAAATCGCCGATACTTTGATCGAGAGCAATGATGAGAGCTTGTTCAAAACCCACCGGCGCGAAATCACGGTGGTGTTCCTTGACCTGCGCGGCTTTACCGCGTTCTCCGATAGCGCCGAACCGGAAGAGGTCATGGAATTGCTGCGAACTTATCACGCCGCAATGGGCCAGCTGGTATTTAAATACGAAGGCACCCTGGAGCGCTTCGCCGGCGATGGCATCATGATCTTCTTCAATGACCCGATACCGTGCGAGGATCATACCGAGCGGGCGATTCGTATGGCCGTTGAGATGCGTAGCCAAAGCAAAGAGCTTCGCAGTGGCTGGATCAAGAAAGGTTACGATCTAGATTTGGGCATCGGCTTGGCCGCCAGCTATGCAACGTTGGGAAACATCGGCTTTGAGGGACGAATGGATTACGGCGCGGTGGGTAACGTCACCAATCTCGCAGCGCGCCTTTGCGACGAGGCCAGGGGTGGGCAGATCCTGACCAATCAGAGAACCTTGAGCAAAGTCGAAGACCTGGTCGAGTTCGAAGCTTGCGAGGAGTTGCATCTTAAGGGCTTTAGCCGGGCCGTCGCTGCTTTCAATATAGTTAAGCTCAAATCGTGAACGACCGAAACCAATCCAGCTTACCCCGGAGACTCACTTTGAAAATCTCCTCACGTCCGCTTCCCTTAGCAAGAACTTGACGTTCTTCCCAGCGCGATCCTACAATCCAGCCGTCCAAGATCAGCAATGGCACATAGAATTTTACTCGTCGATGACGAGCCCTTTAACTTAGACCTGCTGGAGCAGGAGTTAGCGGACCAGGGCCATTCGATTGCAACCTGCGCCAGTGGCGAGGAGGCTCTGGAGAAGTTGCCCGGATTTCAACCCGATCTGATTCTGCTCGACTACATGATGCCCGGCATGAATGGTCTGGAAGTGTTAAAAGAAATCCGGCGAAAAGGCCTCGACACTCCGGTGGTCATCATCACCGCCCATGGTACCATCGAGCGGGCGGTAGAGACGATGAAGGAGGGCGCCGAAGATTTTCTTACCAAGCCGTTCGATCCTGATCACCTCGCCATCGTAGTGAAAAAAGCGCTGGAGCGGACCCGGCTTCGTGAAGAAGTAGAGATTCTTTCCGAACAGCTCGACGCTCGCTTTAAGATGGTTCACGGCAAAAGCGTATCTATGGCACGGGCGGTGAGTGAGGCCCAAAAGGCTGCGGTTAGCAAGTCCACGGTTCTGCTGCTCGGCGAGAGCGGCACCGGCAAGGAGATTTTTGCCAGAGCAATCCACAATTGGAGTCAAAGGAAATCAGCGCCGTTTATACCGATCAATTGCGTCGGCCTTTCCAAAGATCTCTTGGAGAGCGAGCTGTTCGGTCATGAGAAAGGCGCATTTACCGGCGCGCACCAGTTAAAGAAAGGAAGAGTCGAGCTAGCCGACGGTGGAACGATTTTTCTTGACGAGGTTGGCGATATCTCCCCGGAACTTCAAGCCAAGCTTCTCAGGTTTCTGCAAGAGCGCGAGTTCGAGCGCGTCGGCGGAACGCACCAGATCAGCGTTGATGTGAGAATCGTTGCGGCAACCAACCGCAATATCGACAAAGCCGTGAGCGATGGCACATTTCGTGAGGATCTCTATCATCGCCTAAACGTCATTCCGATCATCCTCACTCCCCTTCGTGAACGCCGTGAAGACATTTCCGAGCTGGCGGCCCATTTCTTACAGCGATTTTCTGTTGAAACCAAGAAGCGATTTTCCGGAATCAGCGACGATGCGGAAGCAACCCTCATGGCCTACCATTGGCCCGGAAATGTGCGCGAGCTTGCCAATGTAATCGAGCGCGCAGTAGTCCTCGGAGACGGTCCTGTTCTGACCATTGACTTGCTGCCGGCGCGCATCGCCGGTCTAAAAACAACCCCTACAACTGCCATAGCCAAATCCTATCACGATACAATCAATCATCACCGGCGCGACCTGATCCTGAAGGCGCTGTCTGAAGCCGGTGGCAATCGCGCAGCCGCTGCCAAGGCTCTCGGATTGCATAGAACTCATCTACTGAAGTTGATCAAAGCTTTACAACTCGGCTAGAGCTTTTTTCATTTGCTGAACCGTTCACTGTCTCTCAGTGTAAGGTTTGGCTGTATAGCATTCCTGCGTGTGCGAAGATCATCCAACGGATCCGGTTGGGCCAGTGGTGTTTCCTGAGATCTAAATTTCTGCACTGCTCGCCAGGTGGTCGGCTGCTTAATGAGAAAGTGTGCCAACCCTACTGCCTTTTAAAGCGGCAAGTCACATGGGGAGACCTGAATAAAACATTCTGTTCGTTT
>JAICEJ010000254.1 GCA_025924215.1 Candidatus Binatia bacterium | reverse complement strand
GGCTCGGGCGAACCGAAACTCCCGCGGCAATTAGTACTTTTGCTTAGGTGTTCGACGCCTCGTAAATGCTCTGAATGGAGCGATCGAGCTGCGCGTCGAATTCGGCATCCGATTGCCGCGCCGAAAGTCCTTCGACCAGAGCGCGCGAAAAGCTCGCCACGATACCATGATTCCGCCGCAGTTTTTCGTTGGCTTGTTCCCGCGTGTAACCGCCCGACAGAGCAACGATCCTCAAGACATTGGGGTGTTTAATGCAATCCGCGTAAAAGTCATCCTGATCCGGCAGCGTAATCTTAAGCATGACCCATGCGCCCGCGGGGAGTTCGTTGAGGTTCTTAATCATCTCCTCTCGTAGTAACTCTTCCGCCTCGCCTTTCACCGGGCAATGAATATCCACTTCCGGCTCGATGATCGGCACGAGCCCGGCCTCGATGATCTCGCGCGCGGCTCGGAACTGCTGGCTCACTATGTCCTTGATACCGAATCCGTTGCATTGTTTGATGAACGATCGCATCTTGGTTCCAAAGATGTGTTTTGCTTTGGCCTTTTCGAGCAGCGCTGGAAGGTCAGGCATCGGCTTCATTAACTGAACGCCGTCTTTCTCCGCTGCTAGTCCCTTGTCCACTTTCAGAAAGGGCACGACGCGTTTGACGTTCCACAGATAATCCGCCGTGGGCTGCCCTTCGATGTCTCTATCCATCGTATTCTCGAACAGAATGGCGCCGAGAATCCGCTCGCCATTAAAGCTCGAACTGGTGATGATGCGCGTCCGCATGTGATGGACCAGCGCAAACATCTCTTCTTCGTTGGACCACGCATCCTCTTTGAGCCCGTACGCTTTCAGCGCGCCTGGCGTGCTGCCTCCGCTTTGATCGAGAGCCGCGATGAAACCGGGCTGTGTCTTTATTTTCTGAAGCTGCTGTTCATTAAGGCCGAGACTGTTCATAACTCCTCCTTGGATCTTCGGTAACGCCGGATCAGATTGTTTGTCGAACTATCGTGGTTCAGAGCCGGCTCGGCCTTGCTCTCGAGCTCGGGGATGATGCGCTGAGCCAGGATTTTTCCGAGCTCGACTCCCCACTGGTCAAAGGAGTCGACGTTCCAGATGACTCCCTGCGTAAACACTGAGTGTTCGTAGAGCGCCACGAGCTTACCGAGACTCTCGGGCGTAAGGCGATCGGCGAGGATCGTGTTCGATGGGCGGTTTCCTTGGAAAACTCGATGAGGCACGAGCCAATCCGGCGTGCCCTCAGCTTTGACCTCTTCGGCGGTTTTCCCGAACGCCAGCGCTTCGGCTTGAGCAAATACGTTGGCAACGAGCATATCGTGGTGCCGCCCCAGCGGATTGAGTGTTTTGCTGAACGCGATGAAATCGCACGGAATCAATCTCGTGCCCTGATGGATCAACTGATAGAAAGAATGCTGGCCATTGGTGCCCGGCTCGCCCCAGTAGATTGCGCCGGTATCGTATTTGACTCCCGTGCCATCTAGCGTCACCTGTTTGCCGTTGCTCTCCATCGTCAACTGCTGGAGGTAGGCCGGAAATCGCTTGAGGTACTGTTCGTACGGGAGAACCGCGGCTGTCTGTGCGCCGAAGAAATCGCTGTACCATACCGCAAGTAATCCCATGAGCACCGGCAGGTTGCGCTCGAATGGAGCGGTCCGAAAGTGCTCATCCATCACATGAAAACCGCCGAGCATGGAGCGGAAGTTATCCGGCCCGATGGCAATCATGGTTGAAAGGCCGATGGCCGAATCCATTGAATAACGCCCGCCAACCCAATCCCAGAATCCAAACATATTGGCGGTATCGATGCCGAACTTCGCTACTTCCGCTCGGTTCGTCGAGACGGCGACGAAATGCTGGGCGATCGACTTTTCGCCTCCTCTCACTGTGGCAAGTAACCACTCGCGAGCACTGTGCGCATTGGTCATGGTTTCGAGAGTCGTGAATGTTTTTGACGAGATGATGAAGAGAGTCTCCTCGGGATCGAGATCCTGAACCGCCTCGGCAAAGTCGGTGGCATCAACGTTCGAAACGAACCGAAATGTCATGGCGCGATCGCTGTAACGTTTCAGGGCTTCGTAGGCCATGACCGGTCCGAGATCCGACCCCCCGATCCCGACGTTGATGACGTTGCGAATGCGCTTTCCGGTGTGGCCTTTCCATTCTCCGCTGCGGAGCCGATTGGAAAGATCCGCCATCCTGTCGAGCACCGCATGCACTGCCGGCACTACGTTCTCGCCGTCAACAACGATGGATGCTCCTATCGGCGCGCGCAGCGCGACGTGCAATACCGCGCGATTTTCCGTAATGTTGATCTTATCGCCGCGAAACATTGCATCGATACGGCGGCGCAGTCCGGATTCATCCGCAAGCTGCAACAGGAGCTGGAGGGTCTCATACGTGATCCGGTTCTTCGAATAGTCGAGATACAAACCGGCTCCTTCAACCGTCATGCGCTCGCCCCGTTTCGGGTCGTCCGCAAAGAGTTTTCGCAGATGCATTCGCGCAACGCCGTCATAGTGAGCGGCGAGGGCGTTCCACGTTCGCCGCTCCGTAAGCTGGATGATTTGCTTTGCCATTTTTGCTCCTCCTTTCACTTGTCAGCTCGCTTTCGCGAGTTTGGAGCTCTTTGACACGATCACATTCATCAGATCGTTCCAGGAACTGACGAAGGCTTTCGCCCCTTCGTCCTGCAGCTTCGCGGCCAAGTCATAGATGTCGATACCTGCCGTGGCGAACTGGTCCAATACCGTGTCGTAATCTCCACCATCGGCCGCCATGATCTCGGTGATTTCGCCGTGGTCATCGAGAGCTTTCAAAGTATTCTCAGGCATCGTATTCACCGTGAAAGGCGCAGCGAGCGCCTTCACGTAGAGAACATCCGCGGCTTTGGGATCCTTTGTTCCCGTGCTCGCCCACAGCAGGCGCTGCGGCGGCGCGCCGGCGTTGTAGATGCGCTGCCATCGAGGTGAGTCAAGCAATGCGCGGTAGGCCCTGTAGGTGCGTTTGGCGATCGCGATCCCGAGTTTATTGTGCAGCGCGGCGGGCACCTTGCCGGCGATCGCAGCATCCCAACGGCTGACAAACAGCGATGCGACGGAACCGACATGAGGCTGAAGCCCGGCATCGATGCGTCGCTCAATGCCGCGCAGGAAAGCTTCGGCGGCGGCCACGTAATGCGCGTGCGAAAACAATAGTGTGACGTTGACGGGCACGCCGGCGAAGATCGCTTCTTCGATCGCCGCAAGGCCTTCGTAAGTGCCGGGAATTTTGATTAACAGATTGGGACGGCCGGCTCGGGCGTGGAGTTCCTTTGCAGCAGCAAGGGTCCTTACGCTGTCATACGCAAGCAATGGCGAGACTTCCAAAGATACCCATCCGTCGACGCCGTTTGTCCGGTCGTGGATCGGCCGGAGTAAATCCGCCGCTCGCGTGAGATCTTCTAGCGCCAATTCGAAAAACAGCTCTTCGCGTGATTTTCCTTCCTCCCGTTGTTTTATGATCGCCGCGTCATAGGCGCTGCTGTTTTTAATCGCGTGATCGAAGATCGTTGGATTCGACGTGAGGCCGGTAACTGAAAGCTCGTCGATATAGCGCTTTAGTGTGCCGCTGTCGAGCAGGTCGCGTGAGATGTTATCCAGCCAGAGACTCTGGCCCAGGTTGTGGAGCAGTTGGGTCGCTTTCATAAATTCATCTCCCAAGATTTGGATTACTTCTTGCCGGCAACCAGTGCCGCCAAGCGATCGTCTAGAAGATCGCCAATGCGCTCCACCGTCAGATCGGCAGGCAGATATTCGGCGATGGGGTTCAAATCGTGAGCGTACTGCCCTTGACGCGGGAATATGGTCGTTACACGGTCACGCCAGACTGTCTTGACCGCATCCAAAATGCGCGGTTTATCATCCAGCAGAAAATAGTGCTTGGCCGGGTAACGGCGCTCAACGTCATCCAGCGCCTGTTCCTTGTGAATATAAATTAGCACGTGGCCGTCCACAGCCTCGAAGATGCCCGAGCGTTCGACCTTGCGCGGCTGAAATACCACGTCCCCGTCCGAGAGAATAACGGTCGTGCCCCATTCGCGTAACCGCTCGATTACGTCGAGCGCACCGGGATAGAGACGGTTGGCGAACGGGTAATCTATGAGAAACGAGGACATTGTCAGCAGGTGGATGTCCTGCGGATGTTCGGCTCGGTAACGTTGAAGTGCGCCGAGATAATCTCGATAGCCCAACTCGGTGAAGAGCTGCTCGAGAATCGCCCAGTACCGGTCTCGGCACGCTGCCCCGAATTCACGCTCGAGGTGGCGCTTCAGGTCATTTTGGATCCGGTCGTTGTCCAGCAGCGTGTTGTCGACATCAACTAGAAAAACGAGCGAGTTAGGACTCATAAGGCGTCTCCGCAAATCGAGTCGTCAGCGGATTGATAGGATGCCATTCGATTTGCGCTTTTCGTAAGGTCGCGTAGCGAGGAAAAGTCTGCAGCCGACAACATTTCCTTCGTGCAGCGCCACCTCCAATTCCCGTCCCGGCGACCCGGAACATTTATCCGCGCTTCTGCCCCGAGATTCAGCAGGTCCTGCAAAGGCGCCATGGCCAGGGCGGCGCGCGAAAACCACGCCAGACGCAGCAACTCCCATGAAATCTTTGCAGCCTCATGTTCAGGTGAGTTTAAATACCGCCACAGATTTTTTCGGTCAGTTGCGGGCAGCGCTTCGTACCACTCCCGGCTCGTGGGATTGTCGTGGGTCCCCGTATAGACAACGGTGTTTGGAACGAAATTTTCGGGGAGATATGGATTCTCGGGCTGACCATCAAAAGCGAATTGAAGCACGCGAGTACCGGGGATGTCGAAATCATCGCGCAACTTGGAAACGTCCGGTGTGATGATGCCAAGATCCTCGGCGATGAATGGCAGTCCGCCCAATTCCTTTTCACCACATTAAAAAAATCCGCGCCTGGCCCCGGCACCCACTCTCCGGTCTTGGCGGTCGTCGCTCCGGCCGGTATGTGCCACGCTGCGCTAAAAGCGCGGAAGTGGTCCAGACGGATGACGTCCACAAAAGCGAGAAGCGCGCGGAAGCGATTGATGCACCAGCGATAGCCGCTCTGACGCAAGACCTCCCAGTTATAGACGGGGTTCCCCCAGAGCTGCCCCTCCGAGCTGAAGTAATCAGGCGGCACGCCGGCGACAAAAATCGGCCGGCGATGCTCGTCAAGCAGGAAAAGCTCGGGGTTCGCCCAGACGTCGCTGGAGTCAGGAGAAACGAAAAAAGGGAGGTCGCCGATCAGACGCACGCCTCTTGCCTTACCGTACCGCATGAGATGTTCACCCTGCCGAAACAGCAGGAACTGAGCGAAGCAAACCTGCTTCATTTCGCTCCTCAGCACGCGCCTCGCTCGGTTCAAAGCTGCGGGCTCGCGGCGCACCAGATCGGCCGGCCAGTCCACGTACCAGGCCCCATTATGCTTCTCTTTCAAGGCTCGAAAGAGCGCGTAATCTTCGAGCCAATGCGCCTGCTCGTTGCAGAATTGTTCAAAGCCCACGCGCAGATCCGAACGGCGAACAATCTGGAAATTGACCCAGGCCTGTGCGAGCAACCGGCGCTTGAACGAGATCACCGCGGGATAATCGACGGCGCTTTCCGAAAACGACGCTGACGCGGCCTCAGAGGCGCGCAACAATCCATCCTCGATCAATAAGTCCGGGCTGATCAGGAGTCCATTGCCGGCGAAAGACGATAAACATTGATACGGAGAATCACCGTAGCCGGTGGGCCCGAGCGGCAACGCTTGCCACCAGCTTTGTCCGGTTTCAGAGAGTTTGTCGATCCATTTGACCGCGGTCGGGCCCACATCGCCAATCCCATACGGTGATGGCAACGAAGTCAGGTGCAGAAGCAAACCTGAGGCGCGGTAATTTTCCGGAAACGGAAGCATGCGGCGGGATTGGATATCAGCGTTCATCAAACGCGTCTCCCGCCCGGACAAGATGAATCAACGGATTCCAGCGCGTCCTTCACGATCCGTTGGGCTTCGTTCACAATCGCGTCCGGTGCTGCTGGTCCTTAAAACGAGGAATCGACCGTCTCCGATGCTGAGCGCTGAACACTGAAACCTGACAGCTCATCGCACCACGATCATGACGGCTTGATGTCGTGAATTCTCCTTAAGCTCTGGACCTCTTGTACGGCAATGACTCCATCTCCCGGCTCTCCTGTCCGCGCGTGCTCGGCAATGAGACCAATCATCCTGTCGACGGACTCATCCGGGCAAATCGTTTCCAGCTTCACCGCCTCGTCGAGATGATGCAGTTCGAACGGATGGTGTGTGTAGAGAGTCGACTTTGTCTCCGCTCGCAGACCCCGCACCTCATACGCACTGATCCCCCCCACGCCGGCTTTGTATAGCGCGCGCATAACATTACTCGTGTACTCCGGGCGTATATACGCGACTAGAAGTTTCATCGCTTTCACCTCACAGAAAAAGTAATCTTAGAGCGGTGCCATTAAACAGCATAGACGGTCGTGGCAAACAACGCTTCGCTCCATAGCTCCGAAGCAGTGGCCGAAACGGCACCCGGTCCCTGCAAGTCCCGGTGCAGTCGTTGCGAGCACGATTAGACTCCAAGCGCGATTACCGAAATAGGTTGTAACGCATTTTTTCCTCTTCTCCTTCTATGAACTGTTTTAATTCGACTTGGGCAAAACCCAAATGATGATGCAGAACGAAAATACGTCTCGTGGCTCGCTCTAAAAACGCTTCCACCCGTAAGCTCCTACTCCCGATCCCGACGTTCACTCCGAATCGTTCGACGTCACAGAGTCATTGATTGCCTTGCGCAATGTAAATGCCAGCCGTAGTCGGTTGAATTATCGACGATTCTGTAAGCGTGCGTTGTCGAGCCACTCGTAAAGTTACGAATTTCGTGAAAAGTGATTTGACTAGGAGCCACTCCTGCCGTGGGAGCCCTCGCGCAATAGCCGGCGCGTATGCATCGCGATCATTAGCTCTTCATTGGTCGGTATCACCCATGCAGACACGCGACTGCCCTTACAAGT
>JAICEJ010000253.1 GCA_025924215.1 Candidatus Binatia bacterium | reverse complement strand
TCATGGTACTCGCGACACAGGGCCATCGGAACTTTGTCGATGCGTTGCGCGGAAGCACGACGGAACAAGTACTGCGCGGCGCGCAATGTCCAGTCCTCGCGGTTCCGGCGGCGAGGTGATCCCGCTAGTCAGATAACACGAGAACCGGTCAACAGAGCCGCAATTTTCGAAATTCCTCTCAGAGTTTTGTTCGATCGAACCGGATATTCATTTCCGTCTCTACTCACGGTGGCGATCCATACCAAGCTTCGAGCTTCGTAGTGATATTGCGACTGCTTGTTACCATGTATGACTGAAAACGATGATTAGGGCGGTGATGCTCGGGGCAAAACTCCAATCATACTCGCCTAATATTTCGCCGATTGAGAAAGGGAAAGATTCTCAACGTACAACCCATCTTGCGAAATGCGAGGTAGATAGATACCATTTTCGGACCTAACTGCGGGTATGCATTTTGTGCCGATTTTGGGATCACTACATTTTCGCATGAGCGCGACTGTTCGCGTCGCTTTCCCCGGAACGCAATTGCGGCAAGCAAAATTATTGGCTGTACCGGCATTGTGCGCGCTGTTTATGTTCGCGGGCGTAACCCTGGCGAGCGGCGCGGATAGCGACCGCCCCAAGAGAGTCCTGATCATTTCCACCGGAAGCCGGCTGGCGCCGGGATTCATGCTCGTCGATCAGCAGTTGACCCAGGCGTTGGCGAAAGTACCGATGCCGATCGAAACCTATGCGGAGAATCTCGATATCGGGCGATTTCCCACGGAACGATTTGGGCAGATTTTTAGCGGGTATCTAACAGAAAAATACGCGGAGCAGCCTCCCGACCTGATCATATTAGTGTATGTCGGCAACTTGGGCATCGCCGGGAAGTTGCTGCAGCAACTATTTCCAGGAACGCCTGTCGTCGTTGCGGGGTTCACAGAAGAAGAAGTTGGAACGGATCAGTTTGGCCCGCTTGTCAGTGGCATAGCGCAGCGCGTCGATCCCCGCGCAACCTTGGATCTCATCTTACGCCTACAACCGGAAACCCGCCGCATCGTCGTCATCGCTGGCACGGCGGAGGTCGACGGTCATGTCCTTGACCGTGTGAAAGAGGCGGCGCGCTCGTTTGAGGGGCGGATCGAGTTCGATTTCTGGGACAATCGCCCTTTGGCTGAATTGCGTCAGGCCGTAGCAGTTTTGCCGGCGCAAACTGCCATCCTCTTTGCCAGGATGTTTCGTGACGGCTCCGGTCGGGCGGTTATTTCCGCGGAGATGGGCCGGTCAATTGCTCAGTGGGCCAACGTTCCCGTGTATGTCATGACGGAGACATCTTTAGGCACAGGCGCCGTGGGTGGATCGGTGGCAAGTCTCGAGGCTTTCGGAAAGCGGGCGGGCGAGCTGGCGCGCTTCATTATAACCAGCAATCTGCCAGTGTCTTTGCCGTTCGAAATCCGCACAGAGAGTGTGCCGATGTTCGATTGGCGCGCGCTCAAACGCTGGAGCATCAGTGAAAGCCGGTTACCTCCAAATAGCGTCATCCGATTTCGTCCGGAGTCATTGTGGGAACGATATCACTGGTACATTCTCGGTGCTATCTTCATTATTTTGCTGCAGAGTATAACAATTGCCGATTTACTTCTGCAGCATCGCCGCCGGCGCCTGATGCAAGCGGAGCTGCGGGAGGGTCGACAATTGATGGAACTTGCTAGTAGCGCGGGCGAGGTTGGGCTATGGTCGCGCAACTTAACAGACGGCAGTCTCTGGGCCAATGCTTCTTTACGGGCTCTGTATGGCCTCGGCGCAGATGATCCGCTCCGCTTGGACGACATGCTTGCACGTGTGCACCCTGACGATCGCGCCCGTATGATCTCTGAGATCGAGCATGCGCGCTCGGCCGAGCTGCCATTCGAGGGAGAGTATCGGATCCTTATGCCGAATGGCACGGAGCGATGGGTGTTAGCCAAGGGCCGGACGTTTGTCGAGCCCGGTGGCCACGATGGGCGAAGAATGGGCGTGCTATTGGATATCACAGAACGCAAGCGCGCGGAGGAAGCACTGAAAAACGAGCGGTCATTTCTCCGCCAGGTCATCGACATCGATCCGAACTTTATCTTTGCCAAAGACCGTGAAGGGCGATTCACGCTGGCGAATCGTGCCGTGGCCGACGCCTACGGCACAACGGTCGAGAACTTGATCGGCAAAACCGACGCGGATTTCAATCGCAATGCCGAAGAAGTCGAGTACTTCCAGCTGAAGGATCTGGAGGTGATCGACACATTACAGGAGCGCTTCATACCGGAAGAACGAATCACCGATGCCAGCGGGAGAGTGCGCTGGCTGCAAACGGTGAAGCGCCCGATCATTCAAAACGACGGTTTGGCGAAGCAAGTGCTGGGCGCATCCACCGATATAACGCGGCGCAAAGAAACCGAATTAGAACTGCAGGAACAGCGCGCGGAGCTGGCTCACGTTGCGCGCGTCTCAATAATGGGCGAGCTTGCGGCCTCGCTTGCCCACGAGTTGAACCAGCCGCTCACCGCGATTCTTAGTAATGCCCAAGCCGCTCTCCGGTTCATGTCGAGCAAACCGGGGGACCTGGAAGAGGTGCGCGAGATTCTCCAGGACATTGTCCAAGACAATAGCCGTGCCGGCGAAGTTATCCGCCGTATGCGGGCGCTGGTAAAGAAGGAAGAACTCGAGTTCGTGACGCTCGATCTCGCGAACCTCATTCGCGATGTCATGGCCTTGGTGCACAGCGACGCGATTCTCAATAACGTTCGAATCGAGCTTGAATTGGAAGACAAACTGCCGCTGGTACGGGGCGATCGAGTGCAGCTCCAGCAGGTCGTGCTCAATATCATGTTGAATGCGTTTGACGCCATGAAGGAATGTCCGGCGAGCGAGCGGAAGGTTAAATTGCAGGCGGGAGCTCACGGCGAGGAGTTGATCAAGGTAGCTGTGACTGATTACGGAACTGGTCTAAGAGGCGACAATCTGGACAAAATCTTTCAACCATTTTACACGAGCAAAAGAGATGGTCTGGGTATGGGGCTTTCGATCTGTCGATCGATTATCGAAGCCCATGGGGGACATCTCTGGGCGGAGAACAACAACGGCACGGGTGCAACCTTTTACTTCACTATACCCGTGGGAGGAGGCGGCAAGCAGTCATCAGTGACCGATAATCGGTAAACAGTAGACACACACAGTAAGACAAGCCCTTCCCTCCTTTTCCCCGACATTGGACCAAAGTCCAATATACAAGCTTTCTCTTCCTTCGCTAAAATCCTTTACAGCACGATTAAACGTTAAATTTTATTAATGCTCGCGACAACCGCGGACAGGCCAATCGCTTTGAGCAAATCCAAGCCCCTTATCGCAATCGTCGATGACGATGAATCCGTCTGCCGTGCGGTGAGACGGCTGGTGCGGTCGTTGTCGATAGACGCTGAAACATTCACCTCAGGGCAAGAATTTCTCGATCTTCTTGAAGCGATGCCATCGTTTCACCCCGACTGTTTGATTCTGGACGTGCAAATGCCTGGCATGAATGGCCTCGAACTAAAAAATCGGCTCGCTATAAGCGGCAAAACGATTCCGGTGATCTTTATCACGGCCTATGACGAGGTCGGCGTGCGCGAGAAGGCGTTTGCCGCCGGAGCAGTGGCGTTTTTGCGCAAACCCTTCAACGATGAATTGCTAATCAAGACGATGCACGGAGCTCTGGAAGGCCATAGAATGGGTCCGCAAGGGGTCATAGGACAAGCTGGCCCGAGAAAATAAAAAATTCTGCTGCCGGAGGCTTTTACCCGACCTAATCACGCATTGAGCAGCGAGTGCTACCGATGCTTCACGAAAAGTTAGGCCGCTCAAAGAAAGAGGGTTGACCATGAAAACAAGACAAGTCTGTACGCGTGCGTGCGCATGTGTACTGATTTTGTTACTGGCGGTGCCCCCACTACTTGTCGCTCAGCAGCAGACAGACGCTGTTTTCAGGCAGGAAGAATTGGAGCAGATCTTGGCGCCGATCGCGCTCCATCCGGATCCGCTGGTTCCGCAAATCTTGATGGCCTCGACCTATCCGCTGGAAGTCGTGCTGGCCGACCGCTGGACCAAACAAAATGGCAGCCTTAAGGGCGACGCGTTGACCAAGGCACTTGAAGCCCAAGACTGGGACCCGAGTGTAAAGTCGCTGGTGAACTTTCCTCAGGTGCTCGCAATGATGAGCGAACAGCTCGACTGGACGCAAAAAGTGGGGGATGCCTTTTTGCAGGATCAAAAAAGGGTTTTGGATACGATCCAGAGCCTGCGCGCCAAAGCGCAGGCGTCAGGCAATCTCCAGACGACCAAAGAGCAAATCGTAATCGTCGAGGAAAAGATCATCAAGATCGAACCGGCCAGTCCGCAAGTCGTTTATGTACCGACCTATAATCCAACAGTGGTGTACGGCGCCTGGCCCTACCCGGCTTATCCGCCGTATTACTACTACCCGCCCGGTTACGTAGCTACAACCGCTGCGTTTTCCTTTGCCGCGGGTGCGGCCATGGGCGCGGCGTGGGGCTACGCCTGGGGCGGTGCCAACTGGAACGGGGGCGAGGTCGATGTCGACGTCGACCGCAACACTACTATTAATAACAATATCAACCGAGACCAAGCCAAGCAGAAGCTCCAGGAAAGGGGACAGCTCAATCAAAACGGACAGGGAAAGTGGCAGCACAATGCGGAACACCGCAAAGGCGTTTCGTATCGCGATCAAGGGACCGCGCAGAAATTCAACCGGGCGAGCACGTCGGATTCTATCCAATCCAGAGAGCAATATCGCGGACGAGCTGAACAGGGCAGACAGGATCTCGGAAGCAGACCCGCAGCCGATCGCGCCAGTGTCGCCGATCGTGCCGGTCAGGGTGTAAGCGGTGAGCGCGGCGGTTTGGGTGGCGGAGGAGCCGGCGATCGTGCCGGCGCAAGCCAGCTTGGTGGTTCGGGAGCTCGCGGGGGCGCTTTCGAGGGTGTCGATCGCGGTGGTAGCTCGGCGCGCAGCGCGAGCCAACGCGGAACCGCCAGCCGGCAAAGCTTTAGCGGCGGTGGGGGAAGGGCTGGGGGCGGCGGCGCGAGAGGCGGAGGCGGCGGCGGACGCCGAAGGTAGATCGTTGCCGTTGTGGCTGTCAGGGTCGGGTGGAGAAACTGGAACACTGGAATGATGAAACAATGAAGGATGTCATAGATAAAATATCCGGTGTTTTAGTTCGTCCTAAGGAAGCCACGATGCTTGCAAGCTCATATTGAGATGGGGGAAGAGATGGAATTTTTTAAGTTGGACGCAGATTTTAAGTTGGACGCAGATAGGGGAAAATCGATCCGACGGCGGATTCGTCTGGCACTTCACGCTGCAGTGGTGCTGGCAGTCGTAGGCGCCGCAACGTTCTCTGTGGCACTGGCGCAGCAAAAGAGTTTCTCTTCGGCCGAAGAGGCTGTCGAAGCGGCGATGACGGCGGCGCGCAATAACAATGAGAAGGACATGCTTGCGATTTTTGGCGCGCAAGCGAAAGAACTATTATTTTCTTCCGATGCCGTTGCCGACAAGCAGAGACGAGAGGAGTTTCTTGCTGCCTATGCCGAAAGTCACCGGCTCGTCGCCGAAGGACAAGACACCATTTTGCTCGTGGGGAAGCAGGATTGGCCCTTTCCGATCCCGCTCGTGAAAAGAGGTAATGCCTGGGTTTTCGATACCGCCAAAGGCAAAGAGGAGATTCTAAACCGGAGGATCGGCGAGAACGAGCTCTACACGATTAAAACATTGCTGGCGGTTGTCGATGCGCAGCGCGAGTACGCGTTGAAAAACCGCGACCGCGATGGCCTTTTGGAGTACGCGCAGAAGTTCGTAAGCGAGCCCGGCAAAAAAGATGGTTTGTATTGGGAGGTTAAGCCGGGGGAACCGCAGAGTCCTCTAGGACCAATCATGGCGCAGGCGCGAAGCGAGGGTTATAAAAGAGAGACCTCAAGCATGGCGCATGCCTATCACGGCTATTATTACAGAATCTTAACCGCGCAGGGGAAGGACGCGCCCGGCGGCGCTTACAGCTATCTTGTGAACGGCAAGATGATTGGCGGCTTTGCCGTGGTTGCCTATCCCACGGAGTACGGGAACTCCGGTGTGATGACCTTCGTCGTCAACCACGATGGCAATGTCTTTCAGAAGAACCTGGGTAAAAATACCGTCGCAACCGGCAAGAGCATGAAAGAATACAACGTCGATTCAACATGGAGCGAAGTTAAGGAGTGACGTTCCGTGGTCGGTGTTTCACCGCAGAGTCTTACCAGTTGCAAGTGACCTGGGGAACGGCAGAAGGGTGCAACAGATTGTCAACCCAATCGATCGGATCGAAGAGACATACCGGGCAAAGCTTCGGACGCAAACCGTCGCTCGTAGACGGTTTATTGAAAGCGCGGCGAGCTATACAGTTCCGATCGGTTTGCGGATCGATTCCGCGAGTCCGCGCATCGATTGCGGTGATCATCGTCAGCGGCTGGGTGCTCGGAGGATGCACTACGTACGAGACGCCGCCGCCGCCTCCGCCGCCTAGCCCGTTTGATCGTGCCTGGAACGCGGCACTAGGCGCAGCGCAAGACGAAGGTGTGCGGGTGACCTCTGCAGACCGAGTAAGCGGAGTTATCCGAGGTTATCGAGACCAGCAAGAGGTAACCATCAACTTGCAGACTCAGGCCGATGGCAACGTTCGGGTCGAGCTGGGCGCACGGGGTCCAAAGGGATCAGATCCGGGACTTGCCGGAAGGATATCGCGCGCCTACGACAGGCGCATGGGACGATAACAAACGCGCTTAGCGAACGGACTCTCGGATTCTCCTAGAGGATCTTTGAGTTTTTTCAGGTGTCGAACTTCACGATTATTCCAAGTACCTGTCCCTGTTCAATTGGACCAAGGTCCATAGGCGGTCATTCAACAACCCGCTACAAATTCTTCTCCGCAAAATCGGTATCCACCGGAAGTGACGATGCTCAGTCGCAGCATAAACGGGAGGTAAATTGAATGAATAACAATCTCTTTAGATCGGCACGCGCGGTCTTCGTACTTGCCGT
>JAICEJ010000252.1 GCA_025924215.1 Candidatus Binatia bacterium | reverse complement strand
CGCAGCAAGACGACGCGAGCAAGATATGTCGATCAGACTTCGGTCTGTCCGCGCTCGATGTGTTCTTTGGGAAAAGAATGTCTATCGCTTTTCTATCTTCAGCGCATCGGCAAGGGTTACTTGCGATAAAAAAATTCATGGCCGCGTTTGCGGGATAATTCCTTGACAGGCTCTGGGCAACTGGAGAATATTCCGTTCGGTTTGTTCTTGGGGAATCGAAGGAACCCGTGATGTACCGCGCGAAGTTCGGCAGCAGTTATGCGTCACACGATGAGGCGAGTTCATGATTTTACCGGTATGGATGCTGGTCGGATTCGCCGCTTGGACCGTGTTGTTGCTGCTCGCTACAGTCGGGGTATACCGTTGGAGTCGGATTCTGACGGGACGTGTGGCAATACGCGAGTTCCGCGCCGATCAGATTGAGGGAGCCGATTGGTACAAACGCGCCATGCGGGCACACGCAAACTGCGTTGAGAATCTGCCGGTTTTTGGCGCAATCGTTCTTGGGCTGCACGTGGGCAATGTGGGCAGCGCCCTGGTGAATGCGCTGGCAGTCGCGGTTCTGGTCGGCCGCATCATGCAATCGCTGGTGCATGTATGCTTCGTCCAGACCGATATCGTAACATCCGTGCGCTTCGGCTTCTTCTTCGTGCAGGTCGTCAGTTTTCTCTGGTTAACTGTAATCCTGCTGACTGAGCTGAGCGGAATCGTATAACAAGCTCGAACGATTGAGAGCTCCATCTTTGGAGAGAGCAAAGTCTGTATAACGCAGTCGTGTTGACTTGGCCGCAATTTTGGAGCCGCCGCATTTTTTATTTCTCGCTTTCCTTCTTCAAGAACTCGATATGGGTCTGGCTCGACACTGCGAAGCAGCTAACTGTCATTTCTTTTGGGCTCCCCAAAGCTCTTGGAGGCGGCTGTCACGGCCGCAGCCATACCGATAGATTTTGTAGCGAATCGGGTTCTTCTTATAATAGTCCTGGTGATAATCTTCGGCCGGATAAAATTCCGAGGCGCGAACTATTTCAGTCACGATCGGTTGTTTGAAACGATCTTGGAGTCGCTTTTTCGAGGCTTCCGCAAGCGTCTTCTGGGTTTGGTCGTGGTAAAAAATGGCGGAGCGATATTGGCTGCCGGAGTCACAGAACTGCGCATTGGCGGTTAACGGATCGATGTTGCGCCAGAACACCTCGAGCAGTTTCTCATAGCTGATTTTCTTTGGATCGTAAGTGATCTCTACCGCTTCCGTGTGGCCGGTGGTACCGGCGCTGACCTGCTCGTAGGTCGGATTCTTTTTAGTGCCGCCCGTATAACCGGAGATTGTCGAAGTCACGCCTTCGAGATCATCGTAGGGCGGTTCCATACACCAGAAACAGCCGCCGGCAAACGTTGCTTTGGCCAGCGGCATGCTATCGCGGTTTGACTCAGCGCCATGCGCAAGGCCTGCCAAAATTAGAAGCATCGCCGCAACTCTTACCAACGGCTTTAGAAGAGTTTTGCTTCGCATGTATTCCTCCGAATACGCTAATTTCCCGTCTCCGGCTGATCTTAGTCGCTGGTAGCCCGCTCTGCAATCAGAGAGCGCAGTAGAACTCGGTCCGGGGTTCCTTTTTGAGTTTTTCAGGAAGTGCGAATTCGAATGACACAACATTTCATTCCGTTTATTCGGAATTACTCGATCATGCTTGTCGACAGGCTCGAACGTCCTGCGAATGAATGCATGCTAGATGGTCACCGTGGGAGCCGCGTACGAACTCAACGTGACCGCGATGTGAGGAAGTCGGAACTGATCAGCGCTCACATTCGACTCTCGGTAGATCACTAACGATTGACACGTTCTTATCTCGACAGTAGAACCGTTTTAAGAAGCTCATTACCAAGCGAAACCGCTACGGAGGGTCTATGAAAATTGACGGTAGTTGCCACTGTGGTTTTATCACCTACGAGGCTGAAATCGATCCGCAAAAGGTCGGCGTATGTCATTGCACGGATTGCCAAAGCCTCACGGGTTCAGCTTTTACGACATCGGTTTCGGCGGACAAGGACGCTTTCAGGTTGCTCAGCGGCCAACCAAAAATTTATGTGAAGACCGCGGAAAGCGGCGCTAAGCGAGCTCAGGCTTTCTGTCCTCAATGCGGATCACGGATTTACGCAGCCGCCGAAATCGATCCACAGACATTCAACCTCCGAATCGGAACGATTCGCCAGCGACGGGAATTGCGGCCGAAAACACAATCCTGGTGCCGCTCGTCGCTGGATTGGGTGATGGATTTGGGTTCGGTGCCGCAGAACGCACAGGGCAGACCCAGGTGACAGTAGCTGTTAATCCCCCGCATCATTCACATTCAAAGCTAAGGAGGAAAACCGGATCGGCATGGCAAAGAACGGAAAGGTCCGGCAATATTTCTCAAATCGAACGGTGGATTAGCTGGAGTTAGAAGCGAGCCCGATCTTTTCTCGCTGCGGGTAAATACCCGACGCCATAGATTTGTCGTAGTTCCATTTGCCGCCATCAGCTGCGATTTTTTTACTCACCTGATAGATTTCAAAGCACAAGAACATAAGCGCGGGCTGAATGGGATTAATCAAGAATTGCCCGCGAAAAACCAGCAGGATATACGGAACGAAATAAAGAAACAGCAGCACGACCATGTAATAAGGAGACAACAACGATCTGTACTGATAGAGAAGCAGGACGGGGATGGTTAAGAGCAGCAGGTCATAAACGAAACCGTGGTACATGAGAAGCAGTGTTGTCGTCACCAAACTCGCGTACTGAAGATCAAAAACGCCGGATTCAAAGTTCATCACCCCGCGCCATACTTTCCACAACCAGTATATCAAGATAGACGATGCCAGGCCGGCGCCACAAAGCGCCCATACCTGCGGCAATAGCTGCCGGAAAAATCCGTAAACAGTCACATAATGCGATAACGGCTGCGTCAAGTTCTCGATACGTCCTGCCTGTTGACCGACCGCTTCGATATATTGCCAATACGAATCCAAAGAAAACATGAAACCACCGAGCACAATTATCGATACAAATGCGGTGCTAAATCCAAAAACTCCCGACCACATTCTTCGCAGAAACAGCAACGGCAGGATGATCGTCAAATACTGGGCTCGGTAGCTGAGAAAAGCCAAAACAAATCCTGCCCAAAAGAAGCGACCTTGGCGCATGAATACAAATGACAGCGTCCAAATGAAAAGAGCGATGGCGGTGGTTTGACCGGTTAAGATCAGCCAGTACAGTACCGGGGCCGCCCCGGCCACAGCTAAGGTGGCCTTGACCGGCGGTCGTCTGATCCGCGCAGAGAGGTTCAATAGAATGACTGATACGATATATAAAGTTACCGTAAATAAGGTCCACAGCCAGAACGCGCCGGCATAAGAAAACCATCTCAGCGGTATTAGAAGCACGGTAAAAAAAGGCGCATGCAGATACGGCCAGTGGATTCCGTTACGCGCGCCGGCGCTGAATTGCCTTTGAATCTCCATTTGAGATTGGCTGTCATATATTTTGTCCGGGTGGACTCCCGAGAGAAGTGCTGCTCCATAGAACTGGACAAAGTCGGTACCCGGGCTTTCAACGAAGCGTGCCACGTGAATATAAAGCGCAAGGATGACTACTTGCGTGAGCAGCGCAAGTACCAACGCATAAACGAAAACACGTTTGGCCGACACGAACGCAAGCGCTTTATCCAGGCTCAAAGAAATATCGCAAATTTTCATTCGTCGCCGGCTCTTTGGCGGTATGTCAGAGCGATAACCGGGCACTTAGCTATTCAAGTGATAATTTGAAATGATTGATCAACGTCACGCAACAGAGGCGCGTTCGCCCCGTGGCACGAATTGTAACACGAATTTCAGGTTCGCGTCTTATCGCGAACATTTAGCGGATCACCGTAGAGCGCCCTTTCGCGCTACATACCTCCCATCACCTAAATACTCCCCATCGGCCCTGATTCCCGGTCAAACTCACCTTGAGATTGACACTGTCGCACGCGAGCAATAAAACATTCTTTCCAAAGGTTCCGAGGAACTCTGTGCCAAGTTGAAAGGCACAATCCTGATCCGTGCGACCCAACATGCTTCTAGCAAGTGATCCTATTCTAGAAGAACAAGTCACAGGTAGCGATCGCGATTTTGTACCGAGGGCGCCAGGCTGCATGGATGTCGGCGATTATAGGTAAGGAGGTGAATATGTCTGAATCATTGCGCTACTACATCGCTCATAATGGCGGATTGAAGATAATGGAATCGCAGAATTCGTCAATGAAGACCCTCGGCGAATTCTTCCAAGGAAAAACACTCGAGCATTTGACCGGCTGCACGACCAAGCCCGAGATCGTTTTTGCCGCAGTCGCATTCGATGGCGGCTATCGCACCGATGACGCAGGAAAGACTTGGACCAAGATTATGGATGGAGATGTGCGCACGTTCACGGTCGATCCGCATGACGAGCGCGTTGTCTACATGGGCATCGGCCCGATCCGCCTTTTCCGCAGCGAAGACGGCGGCAAAAGTTGGCAGCCGCTCGATAACATGCTCAACCTTGGCGACGAAGTAAAAAGGAAATGGGACGTGCCGCCGCGATTGCGCGGAGTCGAGTTTCCCCATGTGCGCCAGATCTTCATCCATCCCGATGAGCAGAATCTGATTTGGGTTCTGCTCGAACATGGCGGGAACCTGCTGAGTCGAGATCGCGGTGAGACATGGGAAGACCGGAGCGCCGGGATCGATTATGTCGATATGCATCACATTGAAAATTACCCTGGTAGCAAAGAACGTTATTATGTTTCATCGGCGCGGGGCTACTATCGCACTGATGACGCAGGCCAACAATGGCGCCGAGTCGAGAACGGCATGCCGTGGGCCTATACCGAGCTGCACAGCTATTCGCACGAGTGGCATTTTTTGCCGGGAGTAAACCCGCGCATGGTCGTTTGCGGCGGCAAGGGTTCTCCAGGCGTGTGGATGCGTGAGAGGATTACACCCAAGGGACATATTATGCTAAGCGACGACGGCGGCGAGAACTGGCGTATTGTCGCTCAAGGCTTGGAAAAAGAGAATCCCTGGATGCCATGGGTTTTACTGCGCCACCCGAGCAATCCCAATGCGCTCTTCTGCGGCATGGGCGATGGCGCGCGGGGCTACGGTTTCGATGCGCGTATTGAAGGTAAAGGGGCGCTCTACAGGAGTCTTGATCGTGGCGAGTCATGGCAGGCGCTGATGCAGGACACGCCATCGATTCTGACGGCCTGGGTGGCGCCGAACTAGATAACAAATACCAGTCTCTCGCATCCGCTTAGAGCCTACGAGTAGCAAACAAGCAGAGGCACTCACACCCCCGCGAGCAGACACAGCGGCGCGATGCACGCCAGTTGGATTCCACATTCGAGCAAATCCAGCTTTTTCCCGACGAGCGGCCAAGGATCGGAAAACCATTCGACGGAGCGCTGCGCGACTATTTTTGATTAGAAACCTGCAGCATTCGCGTACGGTTGTATGCGTGGTCGTTAGTCAAGAATGTAATTCGGCGGAGGAGATCATGCGCTACGAGCTCTACTACTGGCCCGGGATACAGGGACGCGGCGAATTTGTTCGGCTCGCCTTCGAAGACGCCGGCGCGGCTTATGTCGATGTCGCACGGCGGCCACGCGGGATTGGGGCAATGTCGAAGTTTCTGGAAAGCCGGTCGGTCAAGCGACCACCGTTCGCGCCGCCATTTTTAAAAGCCGGCAAGCTGGTCATCGCCCAAACCGCCAACATTCTATTCTTCCTCGGCCCGCGTCTTCATCTCGCGCCAAAAGAAGAGGCGGCGCGCCTTTGGGCGCATCAACTACAGCTCACCATCGCCGATTGGGTCGCCGAAGTTCACGACACGCATCATCCGGTTGCAAGCAGCTTGTACTACGAAGAGCAGAAGCGCGAGGCGAAGCGGCGCGCGGAGATTTTCAAGGTCGAACGCCAGCCCAAGTTTCTGCGTTACTTCGAGCAGATCCTGGAGCGCAACGGAGGCCCCGTTCTAGTCGCCAATGCGGTTTCATACGTCGACCTGTCGCTCTTCCAGATGATTGAAGGTTCGCGCTATGCATTTCCACGGACGATGGCAAAACAGGAACGCAAATATCGACGAGTGATCGCGCTGCACGACCGGATGGCCGCGCGTCCGCGGCTGGCGGCGTATCTCGCGTCCGAGCGGCGTCTGCCGTTCAACCAGGAAGGCATCTTCCGCCACTACACTGAGCTCGATGATCGGTCCTGACGAGGATGCGAGCAACAACTGCAATTACGGCACCCAGCCACCGCCAGGCGCTTTGTTAGAGATTGACGATGGCCGCCAATCTTGCGCGTGGAGCTGTACCTGCTGCAGCTCGGCGCTAAAAGACTTCGCTGGCCATCGAGGACTTCCAAAAAATTCCAATAGCCATTCTCATAGCACAAATTCGCAAGCCGCAAGGTTCGTTGCAGTGCCTGCACCTGCCGGTCTTGCGCCGCCTGTTGTTCGCGGATCTTTCGCGTTACAATCAAAGAGTCTTCCACTTCTCCCAAACTCCTTGATAGTCCGCAGATAGTCGTACAGCGCTTGATGCTGCTGGGCGGTGGCCGTCTCAATCTCGGGGTGGCATTCGCGGATCTGGCTTGCATCCAGTCTCTACCGGTCGAACTCGCATTGTTCTATGTTCGGCGCAGCATGGAAGCTCGCGGCGCATTGCTTAATCGGAGAGATGAATCCCGATCAGCCGATCAGTAGGCAATGCGCCGCGGTCTTACGAATATCCAAACGCAAATCAGAGGAGCCAGATCATCCGAAAATTTTTGCGATACCAGCCGGTCGCTGCCCGATATCATCGATCATTCCGAAGGATATTCTGCATTCGATTTATGCCTTCTTGAAGTCGCCTAGAAGCCGGCCTTCGACTGCCTGCCAGTCAATGTTGGCGAAAAACGCTTCGATGTACTTGGGCCGTTCCGCGGGCTTGTAATCGAGCAGAAACGCGTGTTCCCATACGTCCATCACCAGCACCGGCTCGAATCCCGCAACGTTGCCGATCTCATGCAAACTTACCCAGTGGTTGCTGAGCCGGCGGCGTT
>JAICEJ010000251.1 GCA_025924215.1 Candidatus Binatia bacterium | reverse complement strand
GAGGATCAGGTGGGGATTGAACCATTCGAACGGTTTGAACGTCTTAGATTTACCTTTCAATCTCGATCAGTCGCGCAATAGATATTCGCCCGAAAACTTTACCTGCTCAGCTTCCGGCAACGGATGATAGCGTGCGCCTTGAATATCACGGAAAAGCCGCTCCAACCCGAAATCACGGTACAAACCCTCACCGCCGACGATTTCCATGGCCTTGGTGACAACGCCGATGGCGGCGTTGGCGATGTTGGTCTTTCGCGCGAGAATGTCATGGCCGTTTCGATCGATGGCTTCAAACTCGTAATTGTTGGCGATGCGCAGCATGTCATTCAGCTGAATCTCAGCGGCCACCAGATCGTTGTTCATTGCACCGATCAAAGAGGGCACCTGCGGCTTTCTGGTTTTTTTTCGCCGGGTATGACTCACGGACAACTCCGCCGCCTTCTGCGCGATGCCCACATAGACCGACATGATCAGCGGCATCGCCACTGTTAGCACAACATTCCAAACCGGGTGATAGGAGCCGCGCGGCCGCCGCAGAGCGATGGCAGCCTCGGGTACGAAGACGTTTTCCAGTTTGACGGTATGAGATCCGGTGCCTCTCATGCCGAGCGCGCGCCAGTTGTTCATGACCGTGACTCCCGGCGCGTTCATCGGCACCGGAAAATGCAGCACCTCGTCCATAAACGGGGCGCTCGTGACCAGCATGTCCCCGATCGCAGACTGGCTGGCGAAGTGTTTTTGGGCGCTGACGACATAGCCCCCGTCGGCTTTGCTCATCGAACCGTTGGACTCCAACCAATCGCCGGCGCCAGTGCTGACGAGCACGAGCTGGCTTTCGGCGACCTTCTTAAGCAAGGGCTCGCCGCCCTGACCGTGCCGGTATTTCCAAACTGTTGCGGCGATGAGATGCTGGTGCATCGAGAGCGCCAGCGCGGTGGAGCCGCAGTATTGGGCAAGTACGCGAAGCATGTCTGAGATCTCAGGGTGCGAGGCGCCGCCGCCGCCCAATTCTTGCGGAACCGCCGCGGAGAACACCCCCCGCTCCTTCAGCGCCGCGTAGTTATCAATGACAAATGTGTCCTCCTCATCGTGGGTAGCAGCACGGGCGGCGAATTCACGGCCCAAACTGTGAGCAACCTCGGTCCATTGGGGTGTGTTCGAATAGTTCATAATTGCCTCCTTAAAGGTTTATTCTGCTGCCGAAGATAAAGCGGGGCAGAGAAAGATGCTTTGTTTCAGAGGCCAGATGTTTGACTGAGCGGCTCTTTCTCATGCGTGTTGCTGAAAAAGTCCACCTGCTTCGTTGCGCTCCGATGGACTCGCTCCGAAATACTGCATGAGTATGCCTACGCGCTCGCCCATTCTCACGTGCCTTCTAGCTCTTTCTGAGCAACCTACGAGAGCCTGCTAAAAATCAATAGGCTTCCGCGCTCTCGGCCGACTGCGCATCAACGTGCAAGAGCACGCCTCCGCTTATCGATCATGCGCGTCGCTTGTATGCGCAAACTTCTGACCATTTTGAATGCAATGATTAAACATCGTACCGCCTGGGCAGAACTCAAGCTTCAGACCCCTTAATTTGAACACAGTTGCTCGCCTCTGGATCTTTTTGAACAGCCTACAAGAGGTCTGCTTCACGAAGCTGCGAGTCGCCGCGACCGGGAGTTTCTTTACGATAATGTGCCGGGGAGGTGCCGAATTTTTCTTTGAAAGCCCGGCTGAAATGCGACAGGTCTTCGAAGCCGCAATCCAAGGCGACTTGCGAAACGTTGAGCGCGGGATTTTTTAACAGCACGGCTGAGTAGTCCAGTCGCTTTTGCAATAGCCACTTGCCCGGGGACTGGTTGTAGTACTTGCGGAAGTCGCGCTTGAACGTCGACAGGCTGCGATGGGATAATCTTGCGAAATCTTCCAGCGCCAGGTTATAAGAAAAATTCGCCTCCATGATTTGCGACAGCACAGGCGCATCGGTTTTGAGCAGCGATTGAAAGTAACCGGCGAGCTCGGGATTCCTGCCCCCCAGAAGTACACTCACGATCAATTCCTTGAGTTTGAGTGTCAACAAAGTTTCGGCCGGCTTTATCGTCCCAGT
The DNA here is from genome assembly GCA_025924215.1 of Candidatus Binatia bacterium. GTDB lineage: Bacteria > Desulfobacterota > Binatia > UBA9968 > UBA9968 > WHTF01. The sequence goes on along the minus strand of JAICEJ010000251.1, from coordinate 5,007 downwards.
GAAATAGGTCAGCATGGATTGAAAATAGGCGGCCAAAGTCACATCGCCATTGATTAGAATCGCGGCTTTTTGAAGCACGTTGGCATCGCGTTGGCCGCTCAATTGACCGGAAACTTCTCTGACAACATCGCGGATGAAATTATCCGAAACGAAAAAGACCAAAACGCAGAAATCGTCCTTGAAATCCTGGTAGACGACGGCGGCGCCTTTTTTGAAAAACAAAGTTTGGCCCTTTTCTGCTATCCAAGTTCCGTCAGTAGTGCGCCAGGTTTTTTTGCCGCTCAGCACATGAACAAAATAATCCATCGGCGTCCAAACGCCGGCGGCTTCCTGTTCGATCGGGCACTTGTATTCCACGAAAAGTAGCTCCCCGACCACGAACTTATTGAAGTGCAAAGTCGTGCGAATCGTCTCGTACGTATTCATCATCGGAATCATAAAGCCTCCGCGCCAAGTTACTTGTCCTGCAGAACTCTCGGCGCATCCCATCTTGCTATTTTGCCGGGCGCTTTCCAAGCGCCTCGACGGCAATGGAGGCACTATCCTTGTTGCTTCGCAACCGTGCACAAGGATAGTTCCTCCAGCGGCGACGCCAGCCAAGTTTGACGCCAAGTGTTGTAGAATTGTATCCAAGAAACGTAATGAGAGGTGCGGCTGATACACGTCCGAGTGCTAAACACGCGGAAACCCGGTTAAGAGATGCGGCAGAAGGGTATTGAGAATACGGCGAGAAGAAATTCGGGTGCTTCTTTCGGCTTTAACAATAGCTAGCGACACTTGTTATAGAGCCTCAAATTCAGATAAGACCACGGAGGAACGATGCGCATCGCCATAGGCTTACCGAGTCGGGTATCCTCCGCTTCCGGCGCAGTGATGCTCGAATGGATTACCCGCGCGGAACGCGGGCCCTTTTCGAGTGTCGTGGTCACCGATCGGGTGGTTTCCCGGTCACTCGAGCCGCTTACGGTCCTGGCGATGGCCGCCGGGGCGACCCAACGTATAGGTTTGATGACGAGCGTCGTGATTGGGCCGACGCGTGAAACCACGTTGCTTGCCCGGCAGGCCGCGACGATCGATGTGCTTTCAGGCGGCCGGCTCACTCTCGGCATCGGCATTGGCGTACGCGACAACGATTATCTTGCCACAGGGTTTGACTTTCATCGCCGCGGCCGCCGCGCCGAAGAGCAGTTGTCGACCCTCCGCCGGCTGTGGTCCGGTGCGGCAATGTCAGATCAAATCGGAGCCATCGGGCCGCGGCCAGCTCGCGCCACCGGTCTCGAGCTACTGATCGGCGGTTATGTCCCCGCAATCGTGCAGCGCATTGCCAAGTGGGGCGACGGTTACATGGCGCCGGGCGGTGGCGAGCCGGAAAAGCTGCTCAAGACATGGCACCAGATCGAGGACGCGTGGGAAGAAGAGGGCCGCACCGGAAAACCGCGTTGGGTGGGCGCGACCTATTATGCGCTCGGTCCCAACGCTCGGGATCATGCGAGCCGCTATATCAACGCGAACTACGGCTACAATCCCGACCTTGCGGCGCGGCGCTTGAGTACATTGCCGGCTTCGGATGCCGCCGTGGAAGAGTCGATCAAGCGTCAGGCCGACATGGGAGTCGATGAATTCATTCTGCGGCCATGCGCCGACGAGTTGGATCAAATGGACCGCCTGGCCGAAATCGCCGCCCGCACCATCTAAGCAGCCGGGCCGCTGGAGATTGAATTAAATGGTTCCAACGTTTTGAAGTTCGACCGTTATGGAACTATGGAACGTTCGGAACGTCCCGAACCAGTTGATAAACCTAAGTATGCATCTTCCTGTGAACCCGCCAATACTACCGATGCTTGCCAAGCGGGTCGGCGAATTACCGCCAGGCGCAAACTGGATCTTCGAGCCGAAATGGGATGGATTCCGCGCCTTGGTGTTTCGCGATCGCGACGAGATCCTGCTCCAGAGCCGAGACGAAAAATCGCTGAATCGCTACTTTCCGGAATTGCTCGAACCGATCCGTTCACAGTTGCCGGCTCACTGCGTTGTTGACGGCGAAATCGTCATCGTAAAGGACGACGCGCTCGACTTCGATGCCCTGCAACTGCGCATTCATCCCGCTGCGTCGCGGGTAAAGCTCCTTTCACAGGAGATCCCGGCATCAATCGTATTGTTCGACATTCTTGCCGAGGGAGACCGGGATGTGCGCGGCATGGCGTTCAGAGATCGTCGCCGAATTCTCGAATCATTGATTTCATCCGCAGCGCCGCCAATACACGTTACCCCTATAACTAGCGAATTAGGCGTGGCGCAGGACTGGTTTCGTCGCTTCGAGGGCGCTGGCCTCGATGGGGTCATTGCCAAACCCGCTTCCGGAACCTATGAGTCCAACAAGCGAGTGATGCTCAAGATCAAGCACGAGCGCGAGTGCGATTGTGTGGTTGCCGGCTTTCGTTGGCACAAAAAAGGTGAGCGCACCGCCGTCGGCTCACTCCTGCTCGGACTTTTCGACGATTCCGGCACGCTGCAGCATGTCGGCGTTTGCGCCAGCTTCACCGACAAAAAGCGGCGCGAGCTCGTGGAATTTCTCGCGCCATACCGCCAGAACGCTCTGGCGGCCCACCCCTGGAAAGCTTGGGCCGAGCAGGAAGCGACCGGCGGTGATGCCGAGCATCGCATGCCGGGCGGTCAGAGCCGCTGGAGCGGAGGGAAGGATTTGTCTTGGGAGCCGCTCCGTCCCGAACTGGTTGTCGAAGTCGCTTACGATCACATGCAGGGCAACCGCTTCCGCCACACGGCGCAATTTCGCAGGTGGCGCACGGACAAGAAGCCGAGCGACTGCACATATGACCAGCTCGAAGTCGTTGCACCAGAAGAGCTGGCGGTGATTTTTGCCGGCGGCCGCTAGATTTATCAGCCTACTCGACTCTTATAGTTGCGAACATACCCGCGGACGCGGTTGCTAGTTTATTTACCGGATTAAGGGTCGCGCTACTCTGCACTCTAATCCAGATGCCTGGAATGACAACTGTCGTCGTTGTCATTTCGACTGCAATTTGCTCAGTTCTGCTGCAAGCGCGGAAGGCACCGTAACCGATTTCTTATTAATGAATTGATTAGTGTACGCATCCTTGGGCGGACTGATCTTCATTAAATCGGACATGAGCTTGATCTGAAAGGCCATCCGGTCCTCTTCCATGTAACCGACGAAAAACCCTGCATGAAGCCGCCAACAACCCACGCTAATTGAACCACGACTGTCTTGCTCTGCGCTTCAGAGTGAGGCGGAAAACCGGCTGATACGGCAACTGTGCAAATGGTAGCCAGCATTGCGCGTTAAGTTTTTTCACGAGGAACCTCCTCCTTTTCGCCCACCCTGATTTCATCCAAGTCAAAGAAAACGGTGCCTCACTACAACATGCACAGAGCATTCGCTTGACACGTTCGCTATGCCGGCCTTATGATCCGCGGCGTTTCTGCTTTATAGAGAGATGGGTTCTTACGCCTAATCAGGCAGTTCGGAGGGTGCGATGAAACGCTTCGTCTGCGCGCTGTTATTTCTGCTGGCGTCGATAGCTAACGTTCACGCTCAGGCGCCTTTCTATCAAGGAAAAACCATCCGCATCATCGTCGGTAATCTCGCCGGCGATGCCTACGATCTGTGGGCGAGAATCTTTGCCCAGCACATGGGCAAGTACATTCCGGGAAATCCCACGTTCATCGTGCAGAACATGACCGGAGCCGGCGGAATCATCGCCGCCAATTACGTTTATTCGGTGGCGAAGCCGGACGGGCTCACTCTGGGCACATTCGGGCCGTCGATGTACTTCGACCAATTGGCCAAGCGTCCCGAGGTGCAGTTCGATTGGGCGAGATTCTCGTGGATCGGCACGCCGGAGCAAACGGAATTCATCCTGATCATGCGGACCGACACCCCGTATCAATCGATCGAGGATGTGCGCAAGGCCGCGCAGCCGCCCAAATGCGGCGCGACGGGCACCAGCACCTCGGGTTATTACATGCCAAAATTCCTCGACGAAGGGCTGGGGATCAAGTTCAACATCGTCAGCGGCTATCCCGGCGGCGGCGAGATCGATCTCGGAATCGAGCGCGGCGAGCTCCAATGCCGTAATTTGACGATCAGCACCTACTTTGCGCGCGAGCCGTTTCTAACCTGGCACAAGAAAGGCTTTGTCCGGCCAATACTACAGACCGGAAAAAAAAGAGATGGTCTGGTTCCTGATGTCCCGTCGATCTATGAATTGATGGACCAACTGAAAACACCGGAGGGAACCCGGAAGGTGGCTACGGTGCTGCTCGCACCCGCGGTTTTCGGACGACCGATGGTAGCGACGCCGGGCGTACCGCCGGATCGTATAAAGATGTTGCGCGACGCGTATGAACAGTCCCTCAAGGATCCGGCTCTTCTGGAAGAGCTGAAGAAACGGCGATGGTCGGTGGATGCGGTCAGCGGTGAGGAGTTGGCCAAGCTCGCCAAAGAAGTGGTATCCCAGCCGGCGGACGTCGTCGAGCAGATGATGAAATTGCTGGGGAATTAGCTCTGATCACATTCCGGCTGAGGCTCCGCTCCGTTGCCCTCGCGAGTCCGGCAACTCGCCCCCTTCGAGGGATGGAAGCGTCGGCGGGCGTGCGATACGCATTCGTCTTGCCAAAAAACGGACTACGCCCCCTGCAATCAGAAGTCCCGCCAACCAACGAGCGAGGATGGTGATGCCGGCTGCGTCGAGCTCTGGCCACTCGACTTGCCACAGCACATCACCTCTCTCGATCATCCAGTGCCAGGCAGTGTGAGCCACAATTGCCGAAAGGATAATCATGCCGGCGGGTCCGACGAGCACGCGCCGCAGAAGAAGTGCAAGAAGTGGTAGCGTGATGATTAGGACAAGAATTTGTCCGATCTCGATCCCGACATTGAAAGAGAAAAGCGAGACCAGAAGATGTTTCGCGGCAAATTGTAAGTTCTCTTTCAAACCGTAGGCGAACCCGAACCCGTGAACGAGG
>JAICEJ010000250.1 GCA_025924215.1 Candidatus Binatia bacterium | reverse complement strand
TCCGAAAAGGCCCAGAGACATGATCGAAAGGAGCGTGATGGCCGCGAATATGAGCGCGGCATTGAGGTTGTTGTTGCCGATGATAATCACATAGCCGAGACCTTGTTGGCCGGAGACGAACTCGGCGACTACGGCGCCGATGACCGCGAGAGCGATAGAAGCTTTGAAGCCGGCAAATAGATACGGAATCGAGTTTGGCAGACGGATCTTCCTGAACTCAGTCCAAGGTTTCATTCCCATGGTCTTGGCCAGGTCCAACATATCGTTTTCGATCTGTGAAAATCCCACGACGGAATTGACGACCATGGGGAAAAAGGCCACGAGAAAAGCAATGGTGACCTTCGACCAAATGGAGTCGATGCCGAGCCAAATTAAAATCAGTGGAGCGATGGCAATTCGCGGCACTGACCCAATGACGACCAGCGATGGATAGATCGTGATCCAGAGTATTCTCGAGTAGACTATCCCCAGAGCGGAGACGACGCCGACCAATGCGCCGATCAAAAAACCTAGCATGGTCTCGTAAAAAGTTGGTAGAAAGTGCGCGAAAATAAAACCGCCGCGCTTTTGAAATTCGGCGAAAATTTCCAATGGTGTCGGAAGTAGATACGACGGGATGTTCAGCAGCGGGAGAATTAACTGCCAGAGAATTAGAATAGAGAGGAAAAATAGCGCCGACCATTTGATGGAAGGCGTGCCGTTAGACGGACGGTTCTCCATTTTTACCGCTAAGCGACTTCAGGAGCCGGCGGAAATATCTTTACGACCGTTTGCCTTTTGCTGTGCGCCCGGACGACGAATGGTCTCGCCCTGATACGGACCCACGCTGGGTTTTTGATTATCGAAAGGGACTAATTGTGTCAAGGATAAAGCGGATTGCGGCCGTCGAGTTTTTCACAGAAGAGCGCCCGAGGAGCCATCCTCTCTAGTCGCGAGCAACGGCTTGGGCTTGAGGAGCCTGAAAAACCTAAGTGGCAACCTGTACAGTTGGAGTAAACGAAGCTTGTTGCCAAGTCATTACATGTCGGCGCAGCTTTTACGTTCATGTGGCCGCTCGATCCGAGGCGCACTCTGGGGCAACACTGTTTATTTGTTTTTCTTGAAGCAAGAATCGGCAATTGAAACGCGATTTGCAGGTTGCTCAAAGATCCAGAGATGAGCGCGCGAAAAATCGACGAGCGACGGCGTAGTCCTCAGTACGTCAAAGCGAGGCGATCGAAAGGAACGAAGCATACGGATCTTTTTCAGCGACCTATTAAGGGACTTATTAGAGAACGGAGGATTCAATGGCAGGATTGGACCATTTACGACTGCTTCAGTTTCGCGCCGGCTATAATCTGCCGGTTCACGCGGCGGTAGAGCACGGCATGTTCGCCAAGCATGATCTTGAAGTTGAATTCGCTTACACTCCTGGTTCCGATTATCTCATCGAGGCGCTCCAGACCGGCAAGTGCGAAATAGCCCACCCCGCAGCCGATGATCTTGTGGCGGCGGTGGAAAGCGAACCTCATAAGCAGGATAGCGAAATCGATCTATTTCTCTTTATGGGACTCCATAGCGGTCTCTTAAGCCTGATTGCTGCGCCGGAATATCCCGACGTCGAGTCTCTTCGAGGCAAATTACTTGGCGTGGATTCCAGACGCACAGGTTTCGTCTTTTTGCTGGAAAAGTTTCTGCGGTCTAAGGGCTTCGGACTCGCGGATTACAGCCTGGTCGAGATCGGTGGTTGGGAGTTCCGCTACCGCGCTCTGCTGGATAAGCAAATCGCAGCGACTTTGCTGACCTCGCCTTTTGTGGCGGATGCTTTGGCATCCGGCTGTCATCTCTTGGCCCGCGGCGACGAGATTCTACCTGTCTATCAAGCGACCTGCGGCGCCGCGAGAAAGGCCTGGGCGAGAGATCACAACGAAGTCTTAGTGCGATACATCAGAGCTTATCTGGAGGCGACGCGCTGGTGTTTCAATCCGTCGAATCGCCGCGCTTGTTTGGATCTGCTCAAAAAACATAGCGGCCTCGACGAGAAGCGCGCGGAAAATACATTAGCCACGCTTTTAGAGCCTGAACGAGGTCTCTATCCCGATGCTAAGCTCAATATTCCCGGGCTCGACGCTGTCCTGAGGTTACGAGCGGAGATGGGCTATCTGCAGCCGCCTTTACCGCCGACGGAGAAATACATTGATCTATCTTATTATCGGCGCGCGGCCGGCGTCGCGGAGGCGAGTTGATCGCGACACCGGCATGGCGCCGCGCGTGCTTACTTTCCGATAAACTGATTACTGTAAACACCGGCGGTTGCGACCTTTCTGGCGACGTCGAAAAACTCGTTGGTGATGTACGTTCGCCGGGGCGCTGTTCGGAATCTGGTTGCGCGCCATCTAACCGGAACATCACCTTAACGTTGAGTCGCTAGATACGGTCAAGGTTGGCGTCGGACTCATTGCCACGATGACCGCGCTTGTCCTTGGACTCGTCACTGCTTCCGCCAAAAGTTCCTTTGATGCTGTCGACAAGGCGATGAAACGAACTGCCAACGAAATTCTCGCTCTCGACCGGGTGCATAAATTGTCTCAGAATTTTCCTCAAGGGTTAGCGCCGAGAGTTTAGAGTCCACAGTCGCACTGTCGGATCGGCAAAGCATGCCGAACGGTTGGACGATGGGTGGGGGTCTGCGCGATGCCGCTAGTTTGAGCCTTTGTGCAAGCCGGAGGTTTGCCGGGTAAAGGTCACGCGCTGAGAACTGCCGCGCGAGAAATGCTCACCAGCCATTCTGGACGGGTTTTTGCGAAAGTGGTTTTTCACCTCCTCCAAGTGCATGACATCGGCATACTTGTGATGCAAATCGAACAGGTTGAGCTTGTGTGTTAGCAGACTTCGGTCAAAACAGCATTCTTCCACGACCACGACGTGATAACCGTAGGAGTAGGGTTCTACCACCGAGGCGCGCACGCATCCGCTCGTGCTCTCGCCGCAGACGATCAAGCTGTCGATTCCGAGGCGGGTGAGATTCGTAACCAGAGCGGTGCCGAAGAACGCGCTTGCCCGCTGCTTGTAGATTACCAGGTCGCCCGGCTGGGGCTTGAAGTCCTCGCGGATGTCGAAGGCTTCCTTTTCGCCGCGGAACTTGTGCTTGGTCGCATAGACTCCCGCCGGATTCACTTCGTCGCGCGTCTCGCTGGTCGTGTAGATCACGGGCAGGCGCTGGGCCCGCCCTAGGGCGATCAGTTCCTGGATCGGCTTGATCGCGTTGTGTGCGTAGAGGCCGCACGATTTCTTGTGCTCCTTCACAACCTCCTGCACGGGCGTCGGGCCGCCTTCGAAAACGAGGTTGTAAAGATCGATGGCGAGCAGGGCAGGATTTCGCCCGACGTGGGTTTCCCGGTTATAGGAGCTGTACACCTCGCGCATCTCCTCGTCCATCACATCCTTCCAGCAATGATCCTCGAATGTCTTGTTCATCGTGCTCGTCCTCCAATTGTTATTGCAGAAGCTTCTCCAGGCGCTTGACCATCTGCGGCGAAGTTCCCATCACCTCGCGCGCCAACCGCTCCAATTCAACGCCGTTTTGCGGATTTACATCGAGGCTCAGTTTGCGCGCCTCCACGAGGAACTCGGGATCTTTCATCGTTTTCGAAAAAGAGTTCCGCAGAAGCTCCAGGCGATCCTCCGGTATTCCCGGCGGCGCTACAAACGGCCGGCCGAAATCCGGCGCCGCCAAGACCACGTTCATAAGCTCGAGGTCCTCTTTGCCGATCTGTTGTTTTTGCGCGACCTCCCAAATCGTCGGCACATCCGGCAATGCGCCATCTCTTTGTCTGCCGCTATGAACCAGCACTCGAATGAAGCCGCTCTTGACCCAGGTTTTCAAAGGCTCAGCGCTGAGAAGCGTGGTTACGCTGATTGCACGGCAGACTGCCTCGCCCCTTTCGATGGCCAGGTTCATGGCTCCCGAACCTTGGTAACCCAACACCTGCTTGAACTTTGCCCCAAATACCTCCGTAAGAAGCCGGACGAACGCATAGTTTGGCGATCCGGCGGCGCTGTCGGCGCATACCACGGGCTCCCGCGCCGCCTTGATGTCATCCAAACTGCGATGGCCGGAATCGCTTCGAACAAAAAGGCTGGTGACGTTGGGTTGGTCGGTGCCGATCCAGCCGAATTTCACCCAGTCGAACTTGATTTCCGGTTTGCCGAGAAGCTGCGCCTGATAGAGTCCCCCAGCGATCAGACCAACGGCGAGCCCATCGGGCTTGGCCACGCTGTATATATAATTTGCCGCAATCGCTCCGGCGGCGCCGGGCATATTCTGAACGACGACCTGCGGATTTCCGGGAATCTGTTTTGGCAGGTGACGAGCCACCAGCCTGGCCAGCAGATCGCTGCCGCCCCCGGCCGTTCCATAATCAACGATGCGAATGGTCTTGTCTTCGTAAAACGGACGGGCTTGAGCGCCGGCATCGCTGGTTCGCAAAATCCCCCAGACGGCGACACAGCAAAGGGGTAGCATCCACTTGCGCGCTCCTTTGATTTTCGCCATGCGCGTTGACTCCGCATTTTCCATGCGCTGATCTCTGACACAAACCCCTAAGAATTGAAAGTTTCGCCGATCCGCGCGCATCCGCTTGCGCCGGACCTACGGGTCGGAATAGGCTCGGTCAGTTATCCATCTTTGAGGAAAAAACTGTTCCATTAAATCCGGAGGATCGCCATGACAGATAGCTATGACGCCGTCTATACTCGCTCGCTGAACGGTCCTGAGAATTTCTGGGCCGAGGCGGCCCAAGCGGTGCATTGGGATAAAAATTGGGACAGGGTACTCGACGATTCGCGGCCGCCGTTCTATCGATGGTTCCCCGGCGGACTCCTCAATACTTGCTACAACGCGCTTGATCGCCACATCGAAAGCGGCCGGGCGGATCAGCCGGCGCTGATTTACGACAGTCCTGTTACGCAAACGGTTCAGACGTTCACCTATCGCGAGCTGCTCGATCAAGTAGCGCGCTTTGCCGGCGTACTTAGCGCGCAAGGAGTTCAGAAAGGCGATCGGGTCATTATTTACATGCCGATGGTGCCGGAGGCGATCGTCGCGATGCTGGCGTGCGCGCGCATCGGCGCGATTCATTCCGTAGTCTTCGGAGGCTTTGCTTCCCACGAGCTCGCCAATCGCATCACCGATGCGCGACCGAAGGTGATCGTATCGGCTTCGTGTGGTATCGAAGTTGGCCGCATCATTCCGTACAAACCTTTGCTCGACAAGGCGATCGAACTTGCGGCAGTCAAGCCGGAGCGCTGCATTATCGTCCAGCGTCCGCAGGAAAAAGCGACGATGGTCGGCGGGCGCGACCTCGATTGGTCGGAAGAAGTGGCGCGAGCAAAACCAGTGGACTGCGTTTCGGTCACGGCCACCGATCCGCTTTACATCCTTTACACCTCAGGCACGACCGGCATGCCCAAAGGAATCGTGCGCGACAATGGCGGCCATCTTGTCGCGCTAAAATGGAGCATGCAGCACATCTACGGCGTGGAGCCCGGCGAGGTGTATTGGGCGGCTTCGGACGTGGGCTGGGTCGTTGGCCACTCGTATATAGTTTACGCGCCGCTGTTCAACGGCAATACCACGGTGCTCTACGAGGGCAAACCGGTGGGCACTCCCGACGCAGGCGCGTTCTGGCGGGTGGTCTCACAACACGGCGTGAAGGTTTTGTTCACGGCGCCCACGGCGTTTCGCGCGATCAAGCGCGAAGATCCCAACGGCGAATGCATGCGCAAGTACGACTTGAGCGGCTTTCGCACGCTCTTTCTCGCCGGCGAGCGCTGCGATCCGGACACGCTCCTGTGGGCGCAAAAGCAGCTTGAAGTGCCGGTGATCGATCACTGGTGGCAGACCGAAAGCGGCTGGCCGATCGGAGCGAATTGTGTCGGATTGGGGATGCTTCCAGTGAAGCCGGGTTCGTGCACAAAACCGGTGCCCGGTTACGATGTCCGGGTTCTTGGCGACGACGGCACGGAATTACCACCGGGTCAGATGGGCAGTGTCGTCGTCAAGCTGCCGTTACCCCCAGGTTGTCTTCCGACGCTGTGGAACAACGATGAAGGCTACCGTAAGGCCTACCTCGCCAGATTTCCCGGCTACTACCTGACCGGTGATGCGGGGTACAAAGATGAGGACGGCTATCTTTCGGTGATGACCCGCACCGACGACATCATCAATGTCGCCAGTCATCGGCTCTCCACGGGCGCGCTGGAAGAGGTGCTGGCGTCTCACCCGGATGTCGCCGAGTGCGCGGTCTTGGGAGTCGCCGATGCGATCAAAGGGGAAATTCCCCTGGGCTTGATCGTGCTCAAGGCCGGCGTGCGACGTTCCCACGGCGAGATCGTAAGCGAAGTGGTCCGGATGGTGCGCGAAAGGATCGGCGCCGTGGCTTCTTTCAAAATCGCGACCGTGGTCAAGCGGCTGCCCAAGACGCGCTCGGGCAAGATTCTGCGCGGTACCATCAAAATGATTGCCGACGGTGTCGATTATCAAGTTCCGCCCACCATCGACGATCCGCTGATCCTCGATGAAATTACCGCCGATTTGTCCACGCTTGGGTATCCCACCGGTTCGGCAAGAAGCTCGGTCTGATCACCTTGGTGGCGTGAAGTTGCATGAAAAGGATTGCGGCGGTCAGTCGTTGTTGATTGAGCTTTCTCCTATCTCTGCCGTCACCGGGAATTGTTTGCGCCATTCTGCGTGAATTCCGTGTCGATCTGGCATACCTTACGAAGATCCCGCTGGTTGCTGTCATATGTTTAATGTTTGCTGCGGCGTTTTTGGTTAGTTTTCACGCGGGTTCGCCGTGTGCCGAACGAGACGGCGGCTACTCGCGCTCCCCGCCTTCCCCTTTCGCCGATCCAACTCTTGACCGCAGCGTACGCTCATAATAGAAAATGGTTGAACAGTTATGAAAGGCGCTTCCACATTATAGAATCGAAGTCGCTTGGAGCACGGGTTCTAGAAAAATCCATCGATCTGCTCTATTCGTTCGAATCCCACCGTCCTGAGCAGTCGCTGTTTCAGATCAGTCGCAGCTTAGGATTTCCCCCGAGCACGGTGCGTCGGCTCTTGAAGGTGATGA
>JAICEJ010000249.1 GCA_025924215.1 Candidatus Binatia bacterium | reverse complement strand
GCAAAAATCGTTTATGCCGCTATATATCACCGCTACTTTCGGCCCAATCGCAACCTTACTCGGGCTGGCACTAGTCAGGCGTTAAACGCGGCATTCGAGCATAACGGGCACTCTACAAATTACGAACCCACACGACCGCAGGTCACGAAGGCTTAATGGGTGGCAGAAATTCTTAAGCTTCGTGCTCTTCGTGACTTCCGTGGTGAAAGTTCTATCCTATTTACTTCCGGCTGATATCTTCAACTGTCACATCTTTCGTCAAATCGGTTCGCTACTTCCGGTTCAATCCCTGGATGAACCCGCTGTCCTCGAGTTGCTTTACAAACCGCAGATCCATGAAAGTCTCAGGAGCAAAGTTCTTCGCGCGGGGATCGCGAGTCGCGACCTGATCCAAGACAAATCGTATTCCGCCGATTGTCGGATAGGGCACGCTGGCTAGCTTGGGCGCATAAAAATCCACCGTGGAGTTCAGAATCTCTGGATCTTTGATGCCGGTGTATTTGCTGGTTACCTGCTTCGCCAGCTCGCGATTGTTTTTATAGAGGGCGATAGACTCGGTATAGGCGCGCACGAATCTCTGGACAAGATCCGGCTGTTCCTTGATGAAAGTTTTCTTGGTGACAATCCCGACAAACGGAAACTCCAGGCCCAGCGCTGCAATGTCGGCGATTTCCTTATAGCCCAACTTCTTGGCGTGATCCGTAAACGGATCAGCCAGCGCGCCGGCGGCAATCCGCCCGGACTGAATCCCGCCCATAATCCCCGCGTAGTCTTCCAACTGGATTAGAGCCACATCTTTTTCCGGTTGCATTCCGGCTTTTCTGATCGCGAACCGAGCAGAGATATCGGTGTTGGAACCGTAGCGCGTCACCCCGATTGCTTTGCCCTTGAGCTCTTCCATTTTGGAAACTTTGCCCATGATCACGATGGGCGTTGTATTCAGTGCAACGGCGACCATCGTGACGTCAAAGCCGGCGACACCTGCCGCGAGAGCGGCCGGACCGCCCATTTGCGCTAACTGGATCTCTCCGGCGACTAACGCCTGGCCCATTGTCGACCCGCTGCGTATGTAAGCGACCTCAGTGCGCAAACCATTTTTCTCGAACAGGCCAGCTTCACGAGCCAGCCAAAGGACTGCATGCGGTCCCGATGTGGCAGCGTAACCCGACATCACCCGAGTTAATGGTTGCGCTGTGACATCACTGGTCGATAGCAGCAACAAAAATGCTATCCAGAGTCGGCTCATTTTGCCCCTCCCTTACTTGATTCTCAGGTCTCTATCGCAGTATAGGATTAAGCCATCAGCGTCAATCTTGTTGTCGGGCATACAAAGGAGCTGCGAATGAAATACGGCCTTCACTTTTTAGCCGCGAGCTTAATCGCTCTCGGAGCCCTGTGCCAATCCGCCGTTGCTCGTGCGGCAAACATCAACGTCGTTTGGACCAGCGAAGTCGGCCAGTTCGCGCCCCTGTGGATTACCAAGGAAGCCAAACTCTTTGAAAAGTACGGCAATCAAGTTCAGCTCATTTTCATCCAAGGCGCCGCATCAGCCGCCGCCGCTTTGTCTTCCGGCGACGCTCAAGTCGGCATGTTCTCGCCGCAGGTGGTGATCTCAACGCCGGCGTTGGAACTGGTCATGTTCGGCCGGCTTGGCAACACCATGGACAATCGTATTTACGCCAGGAAAGGCATTAAGAGCCTCAAGGAAGTCAAACGCATCGCGATCAGCCGCTTCGGCAGCAACGCCGACTTTGCCGCGCGCTATCTCTTGCAGCGCGAAGGACTCAAACCCGATACCGATGTGGCGTTACTGCAGGTCGGCAATCAGGCCAATCGAATTGCCGCCGTCGAGACCGCCAATGCCGACGCCGCCATGCTCACCCCGCCCATGACCTTGCAAGCGCGCAAGCTCGGTTTTTCCCTGATCGCCGACGCATCCAAGCTCGGCATCCCTTATTCCAGTCTGTTCTTCGTGTCACGCCGGCCTTATCTTGCAAAGAATCGCGCCGATCTGGTGAATTTCACCAAAGCCATGATCGAAGGGGTGCACTATTATAAAGCTAACAAAGAATTCAGCATGAAAGTCATCGGCAAATACATGAAAGTCCAAGACCGGGAAGTGATCGAAGAAAACTTCCGCGAATATGATTTCCCTTTGAAACCCTACCCTGCCAAAGAATACTATGACTTGCCGATCCAAGAGGTCGGCAAGAAGGATCCGAAGGTCCTCAAGGAAGATCCTGAGCGTTTCGCCGACCAGTCTCTGGTCAAAGAACTCGATGCCAGCGGCTTTATCGACAAGTTGACTAAGGAATATAAAGTCAAATAACGAACCAACAGAGTAGCCGGTTGTATAACACAGCGAAAATTCGAGGAGGATCCTATGGCGACAGTTCGAGGCGCAACGCTTCTCGGTCCGGATAAGCTGGAGCTTCGCGAGTATCCCATGCCCGACATCCCTGCCGATGGCGGGTTGGTAAAAGTGGAGATGGGCGGCGTCTGCGGCACCGATGTGAAGTATCTGCATGGTAAGCTCAAAGTCGATTATCCAATCATTCTCGGACACGAGATTCTCGGGCGGGTGGAGAAGCTCGGCAAGAACGCCGCGGCGATTCACCACGTCAAAGAAGGCGACCGCATCATTCTAAAGGGCGCTCTGGGCTGCGGCCGCTGCTCGGATTGCCGGCGCAACAACCAGCGCTTTTGCCGTCAGCGGACCAACTACGGCGGCCGAACCAAATGCGATCAGCCGCCACACCTGTTCGGCGGCTTTGCGGATTACATTTACCTGGCCCCTGACGTTCTTGCCACCAAGGTAAGCGATGCGTTGCCTGCCGAAGCGGCAGCGCTAATCGGCTCGGTGATGGCCAACGGCTTTCAATGGGCGATCCGCCGGGGCGGCGTGAAAATGGGCGACTATGTTTTGATCCAAGGTCCCGGACAGCAAGGGCTCTCCTGCACATTTGCCTCGCGTCACGCCGGTGCCGCGAAAGTCTTCATCAGCGGCATCGGCCGCGATCAACCGCGGCTCGAGTTGGCCAAGAAGTTCGGCGCCACCCGTACCATCAATGTCGAAGAAGAAGACGTCGTCGAGGTCATTCGCAAGGAGACCAATGGTGAGATGTGCGACGTGGTCGTTGATGTGTCAGGCAATCCTAACGCAATCTTAAAATCCGTCGATTGTCTTCATCGGCAATCGACATTGGTTCTGGGCGGCTTAACCGGTGACACCACAGTGACACCCATGCTGATGGATAAACTGGTTTGGAATGAGATCAAGCTGCAGGGTTGCTTTACCGCAGACAACGATGCCACCGAGGCAGCGCTGCGGCTAATTGAAGAGACGAAGTTCCCGGTTCAAGAAATGGTCAGCCATACATTTCCATTAAAAGAAATTGAAAAGTGCATTCGCGCTGTCGGCGGTGAAATTCCCGAGATGTTCCCGACCAAAGCGCTGATCAACCCTGCATTGGGTTAAGCGAGAAGACTCCGAAATTCGGCAATGATCGAAGGACTCAAGGATAAAGTCGTTATCGTCACCGGCGGCGGCCACGGCATCGGCAAAGCATACAGCCTCGGCTTCGGCCAATCAGGCTCGTGCGTGGTGGTGGCGGACATCGACAAGCCGGCCGCAGACAAAGTCAGCGCCGAAATCGTACAACAAACAGGCGCCCATGCGCTGGCGCTGCACACGGATGTTGCCGACGAGGGATCAACCAAGGAGATGGCTGCCGCGGTAAGGCAACATTTTGGCCGAATCGATGTTTTGATTAACAACGCTGCGATCTTCGCAACTATCCCCATGAACCGCGGACGCATAGAGACCATCGACCCCGACGAGTGGGACCGGCTTATGGCGGTGAACCTAAAAGGGTTGTTTTTCTGTTGCCGCGCCGTGCTGCCGAGCATGCGGGCGCAGAAATCCGGCAAGATCATCAATATCGCTTCGGGAACGGTCTTTGCGGGGAGCCCGGGAAGAATTCACTATGTGACATCTAAAATGGCCACCATCGGTTTTACCAGGACGTTGGCTCGCGAGGTGGGGGATGACAATATCAACGTCAATGTTCTAGCTCCGGGGAATACGCTGTCTGAAGAAAACCCCAGCCAAGAGGTCATTCGTCTGCGCCAATCCTCTGCCGGCTTGCGCGCATTGAAGCGCATACAGATGCCGCAGGATGTGGTCGGCGCCATGTTGTTTATGGCATCGCCGCTGAGCGACTTTATTACCGGCCAGACGGTGAATGTCGACGGTGGCATTTCTTTTTTGTAAGGGTAATGAACGCGCTTACCTGAATTACGAGCGCACCAGGCACCGATCGGCGAGTTTCTCTGACTTAAGACTCCGAATTGGTGTGTCTTCGTACTACTATCGTCGAAGTTTTCGCATCTTCCGGAAAATTCTCTGATCTCCGTAGCTTATGAGGATAAGGTTTCTTCGCGCCAAATCGCTAAGACGCAAGTTCTTGTTTTCTTGTCTTGCGCCTTTGCGTGTGCGCGAAATATTCCGGCTTCGGCTGCGGCTCTGCCGTTGGATATCGTGATAAACTCCATTTCTCTCGAGGCAACCGGGTTCTTTTGCGGTGGTTAGAATCGCAGCCGGGGTTGGGGTAATGAGTTAGTAGGAGATGAGGCAATGAACGTGAACTATCCGATCATCGACGCCGATGGCCATGTTATGGAGACGGACGCCGAGTTGCGCGAGTTCCTTGAAGGTCGTTATCGACAAGGTCCGCACTTCAAAACCTATAGTTACTTTCCTTCCCTTGATGGTTGGAACCGCGGATTCGGTGTTCCCGGCAAGGTTCCGGAGACCCCCGCGCCCAAATGGCTCGAGTTTCTCGACGAACTTGGTGTCCATACTACCGTGCTCTATCCCACAGGCGGCCTGTCGCTCGGATTGATTCAGAATCCCGAGTGGTCCTGCGTGATCGCGCACGCTTACAATTCATGGATCGCCGAGCGCTTCACCAAACAAAGTTCGCGGCTGAAAGCGGTCGCGCTCCTGCCGGTGCACGAGCCGGTCGAAGCGGCGAAAGAGCTGGAACGCGCCAACGGGCTCGGCCTCGTGGCCGGGCTCCTGCCGGCGGTGACGGTTCTGAACAAAGGTTACGGGCATAGCGATTTCGATCCGATCTACCAGGCCGCTGAAAAGCTCGACATGCCGCTGACGGTGCATGGCGCGCCGAGCCGCGGAATGGGCTTCGATTTTTTCAACAAGTTTCTCCACGTCCATACGCTGGAACATCCCTTTGCAATCTTGATCCAGTTCACGCACATGGTGTTTGAAGGTGTGTTCAACCGCTTTCCGAAGCTGAGAGTCGCGTTCCTCGAAGCCGGTTCGGGCTGGTTGCCCTACATGATGGACCGCATGGATGAAGAGATGGAGAAGCCATATCGTTTCCAGGCGCCTTTGCTCAAGCAAAAGCCCAGTGAGATCATTCGATCGGGTCAGGTTTGGGCTACTTGTGAAGTTGAAGAGCAAGCGCTGCCGCAGGTGATCAAGCAATTCAACCCTGCGTGCCTGATGTGGCCGTCGGATTTTCCCCATGAGCGTCTCCCTGACATGTTCAGTCACGACCTACCGGAGTTCTTAGGACGCACGGACATCAGCGAGGAAAACAAAAAGGCAATCCTGCACGACAACCCGGCACGCTTTTACCGGCTAGAGATCTGATAAGATTGAAAACGGAGGAACTCACATGCGCTTAAAAGATAGAGTTGCGATCGTCACCGGCGGCGGCGTGGGCATCGGCAAAGCATACGCCCACGGCTTGGCCAAAGAAGGTGCCAAGGTCGTGGTTGCCGATATTCAAGAAGCTGAGGCAGAAAAAGTCGCCGCCGACATCAAACAGTCCGGCGGCGAAGCCACCGCAGTGCCGGTGGACGTGACTTCATTCAACAAAGCTCAAGCGATGGCCCAAGCCGCGATTAGCGCCTATGGGCGAATCGACATCTTAGTCAATAACGCCGGACTCTATTCTGCACTGAAAAAGAAAAATTTCATGGAGATTGACAGCGACGAGTGGGATCGGGTCATGGCAGTAAACGTGAAAGGCTTGTTTCACTGCGTCAAAGCGGTTTACCCCGCCATGAAACAACAGGGCAAAGGAAAGATAATCAATATCTCATCCGGAACAACCTTGAACGGCTCGCCATTCTTTCTCCATTATGTGTCATCCAAAGCTGGCGTGATCGGCTTCACTCGGGCGCTGGCACGGGAGGTCGGCGGCGACAACATCTGCGTTAATTCAATAATGCCGGGCCTGACTATTTCCGGCGCAAATCAGGAAGGCGTCATGACGGCCGAGCAATTGGCAGATCGAAGAAAGCGTCGCTCGATCCAGCGCGATCAGTACCCTCAGGATCTGGTAGGCACGGTGATCTTTCTCGCATCAGATGACAGCGACTTCATGACCGGCCAGTCGATTAGCGTGGACGGCGGCATGAATATGCATTGAACGGGAAGGATGTAACGTAGAGAGCCCCTTGCAGAGAGCGGCGCAAGCAACAGGCACGGTTTCCAACCTCTTGGCTCAGTCAAATACCACACTGGCAAAGGTCACTGCTGAGGCTGTTTCGGGCGTAAAGGCTTGGCTATATTTTAATCGTTGTCCGTTGCAGTCCTTGAGCAAGTGAATCAGCGTGTACAGCGGTGAGAACCCGCAGATCCGTCTTTTATCTTGATCTTTTGCGATCTCATGAAAAAATCCCGGCGCGTCACGGGCCGCCAGACGCTCCACCAGACGATCATCCTCGGCTTCAACCCATTTGAGAAAATCTTCCGTGATTGGCTCACCATCACCGAACTGGCGTCCAACGTGCGACAGATCCACGCCAGCGACCAAACACACTTCTCGTCTTTCATTTTCAACCACGCTCTTGAGCGCGGCGAGAAATGTGCCGACAGTCGGAGTTCTTTCCGGCAAAGTTTTGCTCTCTACCATCGCATGAAACGACGAAACGAGAATCGGGACAATCTTGAAGGGTCTCTCGGGTTGACATAGCAACTCGGCGCGCCGCTGCGCCAGGTACTTCAAGAAGACTACCTGGAACTCGAGTGAATGCTCACCGCGATGGAGATACTCATCGGCGAACAGATCTTGCCCGCAAATACTCTGTAGCTGTGAAATAAACCCTT
>JAICEJ010000248.1 GCA_025924215.1 Candidatus Binatia bacterium | reverse complement strand
TATAAGAGCAGTTCCCGCGCTCCGGCGTCTCATTCGGCAGGAAAGATACGACATCGTCCATTTCCACACAAAGAGGGCGCATGCGCTCTCTTTGTGGCTGCCTCGAGGCGAGCCCAGGCCGAAGTACATTGTGACGCGACGAATGGACTACCCCGAGCCAAAAAATTATTACACTCGGTACCTTTATAATCGCCGGGTAGATGGTGTTGTCGCCATTTCTCGTTCGGTTCTGGATTGTTTGTCGGAGGCGGGTGTCAATGGTCGCTCCATCCGTTTGATCTATAGCGGTATCGATCCACAGCCGTTCAAAGAACTGCCAAGCGACGGGCAGCGCGGCAACGATTCAGCAGTCATTGCAATGATTGCCGTTTTGGAAGAGCGAAAAGGACATCGGTTCTTGTTGGATGGGGCGCGGGTGCTTAAAGATCGGGGTCGAAGAATTCGATATGTATTTGCCGGAGCCGGCTCTCAAAAAAGTCATCTTCAAAGGATGGTGCAGACATTAGGATTGCAAGAGGAAGTATCTTTTGTTGGATTCGTTAAAGATGTTCCGAAATTTTTGTCTTTAATCGACGTTCTGGTGCTGCCTTCATTGTATGAAGGCTTAGGCGTGGCGGCGCTTGAAGGAATGGCTGCGGGAAAGCCAGTGATAGCGACTCGGGTCGGCGGCCTGGCCGAATCAGTTGTCGATGGCGAGACCGGATTCTTAGTGCCGCCCCGAGATGGCGTTGCGCTTGCGAATGCTATCGAAAGACTAGTTGCCGATCCCTCCATGGCACGAGCAATGGGACGGAAAGGGGCAGCGCGGGTTTTGAGTAATTTCACCATCGAGCAGATGGCAAGCCAGAACGAAGCCTTTTACTACGCATTGCTCGACGGCACGGCATAAAGGTGCCGGAGAGAGACCCTCCATGTTTGACAGCAAGCGATTAGCGGAGATCTTAAACAACTTTCGCAAAATGCATTTACTTGTGGTCGGCGATCTCATGCTCGATCGCTTCATTTGGGGCGAGGTCGAGAGGCTTTCTCCCGAAGCGCCGGTGCCGGTACTGCGGGTATGTTCAGAAAGTTCGCGCCTGGGTGGCGCTGCCAACGTGGTCCACAACGTCAGAAGTTTGGGGGCACAGGTGTCCGCGTGTGGGGTAGTGGGGGAGGACGCGGCGGGCAAAACGTTAGTCGCTGATCTCCAACGCATCGGCGCATCCACTAGCGGAGTATTTGCCGATCGAGAAGTTAACACCATTCAAAAAACACGAATCATCGCTCGTCCAAGTCATCAGCAAATCGTCCGTTTGGACCGTGAAAATCACACCCCAATCGCAGATGCGACTCTGGAGAAAATCTGCCGGTTCATCACGAGGAAAGAAAGCCGCTTCGATGGCATCCTGATATCGGATTACGGTAAGGGGGTCATTCAGCCAGAGTTGCTGAATTGTCTCGCCAAACTCGCCGCAAACAAAAACGTTCGGCTGGTTATCGACCCGAAGAGGGAGAACTATGAGCGCTATCAACACGCGTCTTTGATAACGCCTAACAAAGACGAAGCTAGCGCTGCGTCGGGCATAACCATTCGTGATGACCAGACCTTGACGATGGCCGGACAGCGCTTGCTGCAGATGTGGCGCGCAAAAGCAGTTCTCATCACCCGGGGCCCGGAAGGAATGAGTCTCTTTAGGCCGCGCCAACCCGCGCAACATTTTCCAACTCAAGCGCGCGAGGTTTTCGACGTCACCGGAGCCGGAGACACGGTAGTGGCAGTTTGCGCGCTGGCGCTGGCTGCCGGCGCCCGTTACGAAGAGGCGGCGGTGCTGGCTAATCACGCCGCTGGCTTGGTCGGTGATGAGGTTGGCACAGTCGCAGTGCCGTTGGCCAGACTTGCTCGGATCATAAAGGACCTGCCATGAAGAGCATGACGGGCTATGGCGAAGCTTCGCATCAGGACAAGCATGCTAAGATCACCGTCCAGGTGAGAAGCTTGAATCATCGACATCTCGATCTTCAGCTAAGAGTGCCGCGCGAATATCTCGGTTTCGAAGAGGAGATCCGCAAGAGCTTGCGGGAAACCGTCAGCCGCGGACGAATCGAGCTTTTCATTAACAGAACGTCCACGCCGGGTCATGCGCGAGAGGTTGAGCTGGACGAAGAGCTGCTTGGTAAGTATCTGAAGGCGATCCAGCGCGCCAAGAACAAGTTTCACCTGGAAGGAGAAATCGGAGTTTCGATTTTCTCCAGCGTTCCCGATCTACTACGTGTGCGCGATACCGAAGTCAATCTGCGAATGGAAAAACAAGCGCTGTTTTCCGCGGTCCGATCGGCGCTTCAAAAGCTCGAAGATTCCCGCATCCGTGAAGGACGTCACTTGAGGATCGATATGCAGTCGCAGCTGCGGCGCTTGAAGAGCGCTGCCAGCGACTTGGAAAAGCATGCCAATCAGTTTGTTCCATCGATGACGAAAAGCTCGGCGGCAGCAAAGAGCGACGAAGCAACAACCAAGCTCGGCAATGAAGCCGGGGACACCAGTAGTGCAGTGTTCAAAGGCGACATCAATGAGGAGGTGGTGCGGCTTAAAACACATGTAGCTGCGTTAGGCATGATTCTCCGGGCGCCCGAAGCCGTAGGAAAAAAGATCGATTTTATTCTCCAGGAGATTCAGCGGGAGCTCAATACCATCAGCGCGAAAGTCCCTGTCCTTGACGTGGTTCAGTTGGTGCTGCAGGGAAAGGAACGAGTCGAAAAAATCCGCGAACAGACACAGAACGTCGAATGAAAACGAATCGGGTCATCAACAAACGCAAAGGCATCGTCTTCATTCTGTCGGCGCCTTCAGGAACGGGTAAAACTACCGTGATCAGCGAAGTGTTGGAACGATTCCCGGATATTTCCCTCTCCATCTCCTACACAACGCGAGCGCCCCGAGCGGGAGAAGAGCATGGACGCGATTATCGTTTTATCAGCCACGCCAGGTTTGTGGCAATGACGGCCAAAGGCGAATTCGCCGAATCGGCCAGCGTTCATGATTTCTTTTATGGCACCCCGGCGCGTACCTTGAATCGCGCAATGACCAGCGGCAGGGATCTGTTCCTGGACATCGACGTGCAGGGCGCCCGGCAGATTAAAAGAAAATATCCTGAAGCGGTATCGATTTTCTTGCTGCCGCCGTCGTGGAGCGAATTGAAGCGGCGATTGGGCGGCCGTGCAACGGATGACCGTGCGATCATCCGCCGGCGCCTGGCCAATGCCCGGCGTGAAATCCAGGATGTAATTCAGTATGATTACTATATAGTTAATAGCGATATCGAAGAAGCTGTGGGGACCTTGGAAGCGATTATACTGGCCGAAAGGCAAAAGATTTCAAGGGTCGTAGCTTGGGGAATCGCTCCTTTAAGAAGGCAAGAAAAAGTTCGTAACGTATGAGTAAGGACATCAAGATTGGCGACGTGATTGAGAAGGTCCGGTCGTATCATCCCGCCGCGAACGTGGAGGTCATCCGCAAGGCCTACGAATTCTCCGCCAAAGTTCATCAGGGGCAGAAAAGAGCCTCAGGTGAGCCTTATCTAATTCACCCTCTGGCCGTAGCCAGCATCATCAGCGACTTGAAGCTCGATGAGCCCAGCATCGTCGGTGGTTTGCTGCATGACACGGTCGAGGATACCTTGACGACCCTCGATGAGCTCAAGAGCATCTTCGGCAAGGAAATTACCGCTCTGGTTGACGGCGTCACCAAACTGAGCCGGACCAACTTTAGCAGCCGCGAAGAGAAACAAGCAGAGAACTTTCGCAAGATGCTCGGCGCCATGGGGAAGGATGTTCGGGTCATTCTCATCAAGCTCGCCGACCGTGTTCACAATATGCGCACGCTCGATCACATGCCGCCCGACAAGCAGATCCTGACGGCGCAAGAAAGTCTGGATATCTATGCGCCGATGGCGCATAGACTGGGCATCGCTTGGATCAAAACCGAACTGGAGGACTTGTCGCTCAAGTACTTGCATCCCGAGATCTATCATCAGCTCAAGCGAAATGTCGCAAGGAAGAAAACCGACCGGGAAAAATATATCGAAGAAGTGATTTCAGTCATTGCGCGCAAACTCGAGTCCGAAGGGATCGAGGCCGATGTGACCGGCAGGCCCAAACACTTCTTCAGTATTTACCAGAAGATGGAGAGTCAGAATTTGCTCTACGATCAAATCTACGATCTGGTCGGGTTTCGGGTTCTAGTGGACACTCCGAGAGAAGCTTACGAAGCATTGGGTATCATCCATTCGCATTGGCGTCCCGTTTCAGGGCGGTTTAAAGACTATATCGCGGTGCCTAAACCCAATATGTATCAATCGCTGCACACCAGTGTTATCGGTCCATACGGTGAAAGAATGGAAATTCAAATCCGAACCCACGAAATGCATCGAGTGGCGGAAGAAGGCATCGCAGCGCACTGGCGCTATAAAGAAGGAGAAGATTTCCACGTCAGCGACATACAACGATACACCTGGCTGCGTCAGCTGCTAGAATGGCAACAGAATCTGCAAGATCCGCAAGAGTTTCTACATAGTTTGAAGGATGATCTTTTTTCTGAAGGGCTTTATGTTTTTACGCCTAAAGGTGACCTGCTCAACTTCCCTAAAGGCTCGACGGTTATCGATTTCGCTTACCGCATTCACTCCGACATAGGGCTGCACTGCTCCGGAGCCAGAGTTAACGGCCAACTGGTTTCGTTAAAGTACATTTTACGCAGCGGCGACACTGTCGAAATCATCACGACGCCTCAGCAGGTCCCGAGCCGGGACTGGTTGAAACTGGTCAAAACACCAAGGGCCAAATCCAAGATAAGAAATTGGCTTAAGGCGCAGCAGCGCGAGCGCAGCGTCGCCCTAGGGCGGGAAATTTTAGAGAGCGATCTGCATCGGCATGGCATGGATTACGGAGTCTTGAGAACCCAGGGAAAGCTGCAGGTTTTGCCCAAAGAGCTTGGCCTGAAGGATGAAGAGGCATTACTGGCGGCGCTGGGCTACGGCCGGATCACCGCGCGACAGATTTTAGTAAAGCTTGTTCCACCGGAAAAACTCGAGCCCGGACACAAACAGCCTGAAAGTTCACTCGAACGGCTCTTCCGCCTGGCATCAGGAAAAATCAAGCATCTCGGTATTCGCGTTAAAGGGATCGACGACGTACTGGTTCGTTTCGCTTTGTGCTGCCATCCGCTACCCGGAGAACACATCGTCGGCTTTATAACCCGCGGCAGGGGCGTCACCGTTCATACCGTGGGCTGCCCGACCATTCTTGAGAGTGATCCCCACCGCAAAATCGAGGTGACCTGGGAAGAAAATGTTCAGGCGCCGCGTCCGGTGAAGATCGAAGTGAGTTGCGTGGATCAGCCGGGCTTGTTAGCCGGGATCAGCGCCGCGATCACCAGTGCCAAGGCCAATATTGCCCGCGCTCAAATCCGAACATTCACGGGACAAAAAGCGGTGAACACCTTCGAGGTCATGATCAAGAGCTCCGAGCACCTAAAAGAGGTGCTGCAGAATATCTTGAAAGTTAAAGGAGTCTATAAAGCGGTGCGCGCGCGCGGTCGTACTGGCGGTACGCCGGAAAGAGATCAGGCAGCCAAAGCAGAAGTTCAGTAACGCCCCTATGTTTAGACGTCAGGCCACTTTTTGAACCCGGCCTGAATGGATGCAATCAGTGCATACCAGTTTGCGTTTAACTTGACCGTCAAAGTTACCCTTAACGCGCTGCAAGTTCGGACGCCAGGTGCGCTTGGTTTTGTTGTTGGCGTGGCTGACACTGTTTCCGACCGAGCGACCTTTGCCGCATAGGGAGCAAATTCTAGCCATCTGAGTTCTTTATCCTCTCGATTATTTCTGTTGTTGAAAAACCTTTTATATAGGGAACGACCACTACTCGACCGCCTGCTTCTTCTACTATGTCCGCGCCGATAATCTTATCGGTGTTCCAATCCCCGCCCTTAACCAGCACGTCGGGCCGTATAGCCGAGATCAGATTATGAGGGTCCGGCTCGTTAAATAGAACAACGAAGTCGACCATTTCCATCGCGCCTAACAACTCGCATCGATCCGATTCCGGCAGCACCGGACGTGTGGGGCCCTTGATGTGCTTGACGGATTGGTCGCTGTTAATGCCGACGATCAGCAGATCTGCGCAAGCTCTTGCTGCCCTTAGAACATGCACGTGTCCTGGGTGAAGCAAATCGAAGCAGCCATTGGTGAAAGCTACTTTCTTGCCGTTGGTGCGCGCACTGACGGTGATTGCCTTGATCTCCTCAAGGCTTTTGAGCTTCCCCGACACACACACTGGGTAGCATGATCAGCCGTTGTTTTCAATTATAACTACTCGTGATTCCGACGTTATCGACTTCTTGACCGCTCTGGCAAATTTGGTTAAGGTCTGAGTTACAAGCCCAACGTCTTCATAGCTTTGTCTGCCGAGAAAACTTAGGAGGTATCAATGGAATATCAGGATCTTAGAGATTGGATCCAAATTGCGGATGAAATGGGGGAACTCAAGACCCTCAAGGGTTGCGACTGGAACCTCGAGATCGGCGCCATCACCGAGCTCGTAGCCCACAAAGAAGACGGCCCGGCGGTGCTTTTCGAAGACATCAAAGGTTATCCCAAGGGCTACCGCGTACTTTCCAACTCGCTTTCATCACGCAAGCGGCTGGCGCTCACATTAGGGCTTCCCCCGGGCGAGACCAAGATGGATTTCGTCAAAATCTGGAAAGACAATTACAAGAGCATCAAGCCGATACCGGCAAAGTTTGTCAAGAAAAGCGCGCTGTTCGATAACGTCTACAAGGACGGCGATATCGACATGTTTAAATTTCCGACGCCATTTTGGCACGACAAAGACGGTGGTCGATATATAGGCACGGGCAGCGTCGATATTACGCGCGATCCCGATGAGGGCTGGGTCAATTACGGCACTTACCGGGTGATGATCCACGACAAGAATAAGTTGGGATTTTACATCTCGCCCGGCAAGCATGGCCGCATTCAGCGGGAAAAGTACGCCGCCAACGGCAAGCCTTTCAAGATTGCCATGTCGTTCGGGCATGATCCCCTAACTTTTCTCGCAGGCAGCATCGAAGTGCCGTACGGTGTGCCTGAATATGAGTTTATTGGC
>JAICEJ010000247.1 GCA_025924215.1 Candidatus Binatia bacterium | reverse complement strand
CCGGATCCGTAGTTGTATCTATCCGCGAATTCACAGTTCAATAGCAAGGTTGTCGATGTTTGCCCGATAACCGCTACGGGCGAATGGCTCGGATACGAGCGATATTTGAGCCGGGCACGGACGAGAAATGCGTCAGAATTGCCATTCTCGCGGGCAGATACGCCAGTGAAGACCGATTCGATATTCAGCGCTATCGTGTTTTGGTCCGCATTGTCACGAACTCTTCCGCAGCTGTCGGATGGATTCCGATCGTCGTATCGAACTGTGTTTTGGTGGCGCCGCAGTTGACCGCAACGGCCAACCCCTGAATGATTTCTCCCGCTTCCGGCCCGACCATGTGGCAGCCAAGCACTCGGTCGCTGGCGCGGTCGACTACTAATTTCATCATCGTTTTCTCCGCACTTCCGGTCATCGTGTGGCGCAACGGCCGAAACGAGCTTATGTAAATATCGACCTCGAATTCACGGCGGCGCGCCTGTTCCTCGGTTAACCCCACTGTGCCGCAATTAGGCGCGCTGAAGATCGCAGTAGCGACGTTCTCATAATCGAGCATGATCGGTCTGTTATTGAAGAGCGTATTTGCCACGGCCGTGCCTTCGGCGATGGCAACTGGAGTGAGCATTAAGCGGTCCGTGCAATCACCGATTGCGTAGATACTTTCAACGGTCGAGCGCAAGTACGGATTGACAATAACGGCGCCGCTCGGTCTCAGTTCGACGCCGGCGTTTTCCAGGCCCAAATCCCGAGTCTTCGGCACGCGGCCGGTGGCATAGAGAATCTGCTTGGCTTTGATTACGCTGCCGTCGATCAGCATGGCATTCAGTATGTCCCCGTGCTTTTCGATCTTGGCAATATCGGTCTTGAACCGAAGATCGATCCCTCGCTTGAGCATCTCATCCGCAAGCGTGAGTCGGATATCGTTGTCGAAGCCGCGCAGAAACAACTCGCCGCGATACAGCTGCGCCGTCTCTGCGCCGAGCCCATGGAAGATTCCCGCGAACTCGACGCCGATGTAGCCACCGCCGACGACAACCACCTTATCCGGCAGCTCGGGAAGGTAAAAAGCTTCGTTTGAAGTGATTACGTGCTCGCATCCGGGAAATGTGGGGATCGAGGGCCAACTGCCCACGGCGATCAGAATATATTTTGCCGTGTAACGCTTGCCGTTTACTCCTATGGTGTGCGGATCGAGGACTTGCGCGCGGCCTTCGATTATTTCTACGCCGGCGTCATCGAGTAGCTTGCGGTAAACGCCATTGAGCCGGTGAATCTCATTATCCTTATTGGCAATCAGTTTTGCCCAATTGAGGCTCTGCGGGCCCACTGTCCAGCCGAAACCGGCAGCGTCTCTAAAATCGTCCAAGTAATGAGAGGCGTAAACAAGAAGTTTCTTTGGAATACAGCCGACATTCACGCACGTGCCACCGAGAGCACTTTCTTCCGCAACTGCCACCTTCGCGCCAAATGCTGCGGCAACCCGACTGCCCCGAACACCGCCAGAGCCGGCGCCGATGGTAAACAAATCATAATCGTATTTAGCCATGAAACCCGCCTTTTAAGGGATTTCCGGCTATGATAGAAGGTGCATCCCCATTCCTCAACCGTAAGACTGCTTCACTGTAACGTCTTTGACACTTTACGGAATTTGATCGAGAATGCCGCACTTGCTCGATTCTCGTTTGCCACTTGACCATGTCACCACCCTCCCAGAGCACCACCGCAAGCCGACGTTTACTCGCAGCTATGAGCGCGCTGCACCATCGCAACTATCGTCTCTACTGGTTCGGCCAGCTTTTTTCCGTGCTCGCGCAAAACATGGAAGCTGTCGCCCAGAGTTGGCTCGTGCTTGAAATCACCAACTCGCCGCTTCTCCTCGGCCTCACCGGATTAACCTTCTCGATTCCTACGATCGCGCTGACACTGCTCGGCGGAGCGGTGGCCGATCGCGCGGACCGCAAGCGGATCATGATTTTGTCGCAGATCGGCTCGGCCGTGATGTTTCTATTACTGGCGATTCTGGCGATAACTGAACGAGTGGCGCTCTGGCATGTCATGACTTTGGCCTTCTTCTCAGGCTGCCTCAGAGCTTTCGACCGGCCGAGCCGGATGGCTCTGCTGCCGCAAATGGTGCCGAAACACGATATTCCGAACGCCGTCGCAATTGGCGGCACCATTTGGCAGTTAAACAAGCTTGTCGGCCCGGCGCTCGCCGGCATGCTGATTTATCTGATCGGCATCGGCGCAACTTATCTGTTCTGCTGCGCCGCTTCAGCAACCGCCATCTTCCTTTGGTTCGGCATCCGCTTGGATAGCCAGCAGATCACCGCCTCTGCGGGCGGCCTCCTGCAGAATATGCTGGACGGGTTAAATTTTATTCGCAAGGATGAAATTTATTACACCTTCATCGGCATGACGTTTTTCAACAGCGTCTTCGGCATGTCTTATTTAATTTTGATGCCGGTATTTGCGCGCGACATTCTGTCGGTGGGCTCCGAAGGCTTCGGTTTTCTGCAGAGCGCAGGGGGCGCCGGCGCTCTTTGCGGAGTTTTACTGGTCGCCTATTTCGGCCAAGCGCGCGGCAAGGGCAAACAGGCAATCAGCGGCGCTCTAGCTTTTGGGGCGCTGCTGATTGTCTTTGCGTATTCCACTTCGTATGCGCTTTCTCTTGCCATGGCGTGCTTGCTCGGGGTGGCAAGCCAGTTCTACATGACGACCATTCACGCAATCCTGCAAGTCAACCTGCCCGATCAACTGCGCGGGCGCGTCATGGGCATTCATGGATTGGCCTGGGAGCTCATGCCTGTCGGCGGCATGATCGGCGGGGTTATCGCTGAAGTTAGTGGCGCGCCGGCGGCGGTGGCGTTTGGCGGTGTGATGGTTGCCGGGATGGCACTGGCAGTGACGATATTCCTGCCGAGCATCCGGCGGTTGGAACAGTAACTCCGGTGTGTTAAGCCGAACAAGTGACATGGCGGAGAAGACAGCCAAAAAGAAATCCGGCTCACGGACTAAGCGACGTAAGCTGGCGGGAAAATCCACCGGACTGATGCCGAACGAACTTGCCGGCACAGCTCCCCCGGCTATTGAAAGTCTGCAACGCGCCGTCGAGGAAGATGGTGGCAGAGTGATAAGCAGTTATCGCGAGCCGTTTGGCGGCCAATGGTTGATCATGGCTTCGTTGCCGATCCGGCAAGTCGAACCAACGCCCTATCAACGCAATCTTTCCGACACTCACGTGCGCAAGCTCGAAACCGTCATCGCCAAGCTCGGCCGCTTCCTCGACCCGATCATCGTCGTGCGCGGCGAACCGAACCAAGACGGAGTTCGCTATTGGACCCCCAACGGCAATCATCGTCTATCGGCGCTGCGCACTTTGGGCGCCAAGTCGGTCACGGCAATAGTAGTGCCGGAAACTTCGACCGCTTATAAAATTCTCGCCTTGAACACGGAAAAGAGTCACAACCTCCGAGAACGAGCACTTGAAGTGATCAAGATGTATCAAGAACTGGCGACGCTCGATGAAGCGGCCGAAGATACTTATGCGCTTGAGTTTGAAGACGCGGCGCTCATCACCTTGGGCTTGTGTTATCTTGAACAAGGCCGCTTCAGCGGCGGCGCCTACCACCCGATTCTTCGGCGCGTTGATTGTTTCATAAAGAAGCCTTTGCAAGCGGCTTTGGAAATCCGCCGTGAGCGGTCCAAAATGTTAATGGATTTGGACAAGAAGGTTTGTGAAAGAGTCGATACGCTTAAAAAGAGAGGTCTAACCAGCCCATATCTTAAGAGCTTCGTTGTCGCCCGCATCAATCCAATCCGCTTCCGGCCAAAAGACGCTGCGCCGCTCAGCTATAATGAAGTGCTGGAACGCATGATCAAAGCGGTCGATAGATTCAACCCGGAAAAGATTAGGATGGAAGATTTGGCGAAGTCAGGCGGCGCGCCTGAGGACTAATAATGAGAGTTGCTAATGCAGGAAATTGTTGCTTGTCCGACTTATTTCCTTGCGACTCATTCTTGACAATTCGTTGCGCAAGAGGCGGTTGCTCCTCTTTGCTCGGTGGTTTGCTGTGCAGCGTAAATTGCCACAGTACTAAAATATGGTCCCGCTCAGGAGAAATTGGAGAAGGGGTTCGCGTAACACAAGGGGTATAAACCATGCCTGAGATTGAGAAAGAATATCTTGTCGGAACCGTCAGACCCACTAACCGGCCGGAGCTAGGTCAAGAGATCGATCTCGACGAAAGAATTCCGGCGAAAATCAAATTCGTTAGCCTGACAATGAATTTCACACAGGGAACCGACCAGGAGTTCAGCACGTCGATGCCGGGATACGAGGCGAAGTCTGCCGAGTTGGCGAAGATGGGCGCCCACTTGGTGCGCCCGAGCGGCGCGCCGCCATTTATGCTACTTGGTTACGAAGGTGAGCGGGAAACTATTAAGAGTTGGGAGAAGAAGTACGGGGTTCAGATGTTTACTTCCGGACAGAATCATGTGCGAGCACTACGTACAATGGGGATAAAGAGTTTTGTCGGAGCCAGCTACTTCCCCGAGAAGATGAACGCGATTTTCGCGCGCTACTTTACCGACGCACGTTTCCAGGTGTTAGCTATGGAAGGAATCGATTCTCCTTTCGCTGAAGTTCCAAAGGTTCCACCCGAAACCATTTTTCAATTCATGAAAAGCATCGCCGCTAAACACATAAACGCCGACGGCATCTACATGCTCGGTTCGGCCTGGAAAACTCTTGACATCATCGATCCGCTCGAAAAAGACCTGGGCCTGCCTGTTGTTCACGCCGGACCGGCACGATGCTGGGAAACCCAGCTGCGACTCGGTCTTTGCTATCCGATTGAAGGATACGGAAGATTGCTGGCGGAGATGCGGCGTGATTCCTTAGATGAGAAAGTTCTGGATCAAGTTACGATACCGCTGCAGCAACGGCACAACTCACCCTTGTCCTTCGGAGTTTAAAACGCCGAGAGAATGGAGGCAACCCCCCCAGCCCCATACCTAGACGACACGGTAATCAGGCCGCGTGCATAGGGGGCCAGCTTAGCACGAATTTACTAGACCCAGGATCGCACGATCCAACATCACTATGTTGCAAATATAGCGATGATCCCTGCCTTCAATTAGCGCGACTCAACTCCTCGTCGATTATCTGAGAGATTGCTTGAACAGACTGTGCGCCGGACAGCTCCCGACCATTAATGAAAAATGCCGGAGTTCCGGTCAAGCCTAAATTAGCGGCCTCGTTCAGGTCTTTTTGAATTGCCGCTTTATACTTGCCGCGAGCCAGACATTTATCGAACAGCTCCTGATTTAATCCGAGGTCCTTAGCGTACAACCTCAAATCTTCTGGAGCCGCGTTAGGTGACGATGCATAAAGCCTGTCATGATACTCCCAGAACTTGCCCTCATCGTCAGCGCAGCGAGCCGCCTCCGCTGCCTGCCGGGCCTGCGGGTGGATCTGATCTAATGGCAGATCCTTGTGAACCAGTCGGACCTTACCGTCGTAGCGTTTAAGCACCTCCTGAAAATTCGGCTGAACCGCTTTACAATACGGACACTGAAAATCTTCAAACTTTACAATCGTGACTTCCGCCTTTTCGGAACCTTTGGAGGGCGCGCCATTGACGGATAAGTCCACTCGTACGAGCTCTGGAGGCTTTAAATAAGTAGTCACCTTTCCGTTGATACGCAGCGTTTTGAAATATTCGATTTTCCGCTCGGTTATTTTCTGCTCGTGCAAATAATTGCGCATCTGATCGCGAACCTTCTCGAATTCGACCGGAATCCGCTCTTTGTTCTTCTCGTACAAACTCCGTATCTCCTCGTCCGAAGGCGGGTTAACTGTACTGTTGACCTCCTGCTCCAACAGAGTTGCTACAGCTACACCTCGTTTCTTAGCCTCGCGTGTTACCAGCATCGCTCCAATGTGTTCGTCGAGTTTCTGCCTCTCTAACCGATATAGTTGTTGACGCAGCGCTTGGAGCTGCTTCCCGCCTGACTTATCGACATCTATGCGAGTGATGATAGTTCCATCAATCTCCGCCAGCCTTTCCGAATCTCTGTTGGATTGACAACTCGATGGCGCCCAAACAAATAGACAAAGAAGAAAGAGGAGACTAATCCGGTACATGAATTATAGATTAGAAAGAAGTACGAAATGCCGGGGACGGAACTGAACCACTCCCGTTTCGTTTGTCGGGGGCGTGAAAGTCCTGTTCAGTTAGGGATGCCGTTCACTAGTTAGTATCCTTTGCCAGGTTCCCGTACTAGCCTATGATTAAAGCATAGATTGCCATCGATAAACTCGTTGCCGTACTTCGGATCACATACGACTTTAGCTGTGATAGTTTTCGGATTGCCCTTACTGGAAACTGCTGTCGGGTAGATTTTAGCCCAAGTCGTTATCTTGGTCGGGTTGCTCGGGTCACAGTTGCCACCGCCACCAATCACCGGCACGAGCCACCACCTATTCGGATGGTCCTTCGTGAAGAAATCATCGGCGTGATTCAGTGCACTATTTGCCTGGCCCCTATTTTGGCAAATCTGGGTGCCGATCTCGATTGGACCGAGATTTGCCCCACCACCCGAGCATTCCTCGGCGACCTTAAAGAGTGCTTTGATATCCTTGGCACCCGATGAACAGTCCAGAAAAGTCGTCCAGCAGGAGTTTTCACTATTGGTATCATCCTTTTGGTCGGGGTGTTGCATCTTTATTTCGGTAGTCTTTTCTTCCCCCACGGCGCCGCAGACGTTTGACCATAGGGCTATGGGGATCGCGGGCTTAGTTGTTATCGTAGCTACGGCGCTGACGCTCACGTTCTGGGTCCCCGGTGTGCTCATTCCCAAGAGATTCATGAGCGGCGTTAAGAACATCGGCGTTGTAATGCCGTGGCCCGCCTCGCGTGCGACCCTGACGCCATTGGCCGTGGCAATCGGCTCATTGTAGCGCTCAACATCATTGGTAGTGAAGTTGTAATAGACATAACTCACGTCGGTCGATTTGAGCGCATCGGTACCGCTCCCCACATAGTCATTCGTTGCATTAAAGCCGACGGCGCGTGCACTGACCTGATTCGGGTCTCGCGACGGCAGGGCAGATACGGCGGCCAGTGCTGCGGCATCAACAGCCGATTGTCCTTGGTTCCGAGTATAGGTTAATTG
>JAICEJ010000246.1 GCA_025924215.1 Candidatus Binatia bacterium | reverse complement strand
TGGGTGGCGCGCAAATCCGGGGCGCAAATGGGAGCAAACCGGCCCAATCAACAGTTGTCTGGTTACCGCACGCCAATCGCCGGTCTCTACCAAGTCGGCGTCGCCACCCATCCGGCCGATGCGGTGATCGCCGGCTCAGGGTATAACTGCTGGCGAGTTATGAAGGAAGATCTAAAACTGTGATCGTTCAACAGTTCAATCGTTCAAAAGTTCAACGTCAGATCAGACGGGAGATAATCTCCTCCAATTATGCCATCCTCTGACGTTGAACCTTGAACTATTGAAGCTAAGAGTGGAACCCGTTCGCACGAAGATGTTTGTGTCATACCGGAAACGAAAGCTATGCCTAAAATCTTAGAGTACGACGGTGTTGTCATCGGCGCGGGTCACAACGGCATGATCTGCGCCGGCTATTTAGCCAAGTGCGGCCAGAAAATTATGGTCGTGGAAAAGAACATGGAGGTGGGCGGCGGTCTGGACTCCCATGAGGACCGCGACTATCCGGGCTTCTGGCACAACATTCATTCGGTATTTCATCGGGGCCTGATGATGCTTCCATGGTACAAAGATCTGGAATTAGAGAATTTCGGCATCCATTACTATAAGCCCGATCCGGGGGTGGCGCACCACTTTCTTGATGATACGTACTTGGGCTGGTTTGCGGATGTGAATCGAACTGCGGAAACGATTGCGAAGTTCTCAAAAAAAGACGCGGCAACGTTTCTCGATATTTGGAGCCGCTGGCAGCTGGTGGTGAAAAATATTGTTTTCCCGGAAACTTATGCGGTTCCCATACCCTTCGAGGAAAAGCAGCCCTTGCTCGAAAGAACCGCCGAAGGCCGCGAGTACCTGAGATACTTCGACACCACGCCGGAAGAGTTCGTGCTGCGTCACTTTGAGCATCCGCGAGTGCGGGCGTTTATCGCTTTCTTAGGCGTAATGCGCGGTTACGAACTGGACGCGCCCAACACAGGTTATCTAATCCCGGCGATGATCGCATGGGGCGTCAATCCGCAACTCTGCCGCGGCACATCCCACGCATTGGGAGACAACCTGGCGCACATGATGTCGCACAACGGTATCGATTATGTCGAGGCCAACGGCGTCGAGCGAATTCTCGTCGATAAGGGACAGGCGACCGCGGTGGTGCTCGAAGACGGCACGGTCATCAAGGCGCGTAAGTTCATCGCCTCTAACGTCAATCCGGTGGAAACATTTATAAGGCTGGTTGGACGCGAAAAATTGGAGCCGAAATTTGCCGAGATGGCGAATAATTTTCGATTTTCCAAAACGACGCCGATCTTTGCGACCAATCTGGCTTTGAACGAACGGCCGAAATACATCACCGAAAAAAAATACCCCGAGGTCGCCGGTGCGTTCATGCACATTGTCGGATTGGAGGAATACGACGATCTGCGCGATTTGTTCGAAGACTGTCGTACGGGGCAGTTGCCGCGCAAGCCATTTATGAATGGCGCGACGCCGTCGTTTCACGACCCGACGCAGGCGCCTCCCGGCAAGGCCACTGCGTTTATGTGGCAGCTGGCGACTTATAATCTCTGGGGTAACCCGCAAAACTGGGACAAGGTGCGCGGCGAATGGTTTGACAAGCAGTTGGCGGTTTGGCGGCGTTTCGCCCCCAACCTGGATGAAACCAATATCCTTTCAACTGATTCAACCACGCCATTGGACATTGAACGCCACGATAGGAACATGTATTGCGGCGATTGGATGATCGGCGAGTACGCGGGCGATCAAGCACTGGAAAATCGGCCGTTCCCAGGGTGGGGAAATTATCGCACTCCCATTGACGGGTTATATCTATGCGGTTCGTCGTGCCATCCCGGCGGAAACATTACCGGCGCGCCTGGATACAATGCCGCGCGGGTGATCGCCGAGTCGCTCGGTTTAGAAACTTGGTGGAGGCCGGTCGACATGCGCGATCACCTGAAAGGACTCGGATGAATAATCGGAGTAATGGAGTAATGGAGTACTGGAGTATTGGGGCTCGAAGTCGTCACTCCACCACTCTATTACGTCAATGCTCCTGGAGGGGCCGGTGAGGTTGAGCGGGCTTGTGGCTATCGTCACCGGCGGTGCGCGCCACATAGGCGCCGCGTACGCTCGCAAGTTGGCCGAGGAAGGTGCGGCGGTTGTCATTGCCGATATTCTCGATGGTGAGCCGGTAGCAGACGAGATCCGTGCAGCGGGCCGTAAAGCGCTGGCGCTCAAGATCGATGTCTCTGACGAAGCCGCCACCGGTCGAATGGCGGTGGAGACGGTGAAGGCTTTCGGACGAATCGATATCCTGGTGAATAACGCGGCGATTTTTATCAACATCCAGCGCCATCCGTTCTATGAGATCACCGCGGAAGAATGGGACCGGGTCTCCGCGGTCAACATAAAGGGCCCGTTCCTGTGCGCAAAAGCCGTCTTTCCACAGATGAAAGAGCAGAAGAACGGCAAGATCATCAATATATCTTCTTCGACTGCCTATTGGGGAACGCCCAACTTTTTGCACTATGTCGCCTCCAAAGCTGCGCTGATCGGCATGACCCGATCGCTGGCGCGCGAAGTGGGAGAGTTCGGCATATGCGTTAACGCCATTGCACCGGGCCTGGTCGAACATGAAGGACAGAACGCGCCCAAAGCGCTGACAGAATTGCAACTCAAAGAACGCTCGATTAAGCGACTGCAAACCCCGAATGATTTGATGGGGATCTTGGTGTTCCTCTGTTCGTCGGACAGCGACTTCATGACGGGTCAGACGATTGTGGTGGATGGCGGGAGCGTCTTTCACTGAAAGTTTGGTTGAAACAGGAACTTAAATTGCCGCGCTCTGGCGGGAATAGAGATGGCTCTCAGCATCGCCGGCGTACCGCACGCACCTGATGGCGTCGCCGCCACTCGCGATTGTCTCACCAAGACTTCTCGTGAGAGAGGGTGCCGAGTTGATCTAGCTGAACGCTATGAGCTATCGACCTGCTGAATCTGGTCGAAAGTAAAAAAGTAAAAGAAGGAACCTTTTGATTATGTTGACGCATGCGCAAAACGACTTGCTCACGCAGACCGGCCCTGGCACGCCGTGCGGGCGATTGTTGCGGAGTTATTGGCAGCCCATCGCTACGGCGGAGGAGATGCCGATCGCCGCTGAGCCGATGCCGATCAGAATCATGAGCGAGGATCTTGTATTGTTCCGCGATGACAAGGACCGGCTCGGTCTGATCGGCCAGTTTTGCCCCCATCGTGGCACGGATCTCTCTTATGGTCGGGTCGAGGACGGTGGATTGCGCTGCCTTTATCATGGCTGGCTCTTCGACATCCAAGGAAAGTGCCTCGATCAGCCGGCGCAGCCCCAAGACAAGAAGTTCTGCGACACGGTGCGGCACGTCGCTTATCCGGTGCAGGAAAAAGGTGGCGCGATCTGGGCGTATTTGGGCGAAGGTGAACCACCGCTGATTCCCGATTTCCAGTTCTTGACGGCGCCTGAACCGAACCGCTTGGCGTTCCGCGTCATACAGATGTGCAACTGGTTGCAGGGGCTGGAAAGCTCCACCGACCCGGTGCATACGACCTTTTTGCATCGCAGACCCGTTGGAACGCCCAGTGCGCGCTCAGACAGTGATGTCAACGCCCTGAGAGGCGTCGAGCCGCCCGAGATCGGCACGGAGAACACGAGCTACGGCACACGGATTTATGCGCTGCACAACTCTCCAAATAACCGCAAGTACCTGCGGGTCAACAACTATGTTTATCCATGCGGCGCGACGCCATCGACGTCGACCGGAGAAGCCGGATATCAGGGACGTTGGTATGTCCCCATTGACGATTTTAGGCATTGCCGATTTGAGTTCTTTTATCGGCACTCGCAGCGCTTGGACAAGGAAAAGCTGCGGAAGAATCGCGCGGAGAATGTCGGACCCGACAATCGGCATATACGTCGTCAAGAAAATCGATATCTGCAGGATCGTGAGGCACTCAAGCGTGGCGACAGCTGGGGTGGCATGGGGCTGCACTTCCCGTCGCAGGATGCCTTTGCGATCGAAACCCAGGGCCCTATCCAAGACCGCACCAAGGAGCGTCTCGGTTCATCCGATATTGTCATCGCGGAGGTACGCAAGACGCTGTTCAAGGCGATCAAGCAAATACAGGACGGTGCGGAAGCGCCGGGCCTGATCCGCGATCCGACGAAGACGCAGTTCGCTGATTTTATTTGTACTTCGGGCTATATCGAAGACAACGAGGACGGGCCCAGCTTCTGCCGGCGTGTTCTGGCCGGCAAAGCGGCAGCAGAGTAGGACGTTACGCGTCGGGAATCGCACCAGGCATCGTTAACCGTAATGGGATCGGCTTGTTCGCTCTTAGGGAGGAGAAAAGTCATGGACGATAAATTACTTCGCAAGAGCATCACGGGAATTAGTCACAGCGGGTTTTATGTGGAGGATCTGGACCGCACCACAGACTTTTACGTGAGAGTGCTCGGCGCGCGTGTGGCTTGGCGCAATGATAAATCGAAGAATCCACTGATGAAGGTGTATATCGGCGACTTCGGCCTTTCCATCATCAAGCGGCCGCCGGAGTTGCCAAAAATGGAGATTCCACACGCAATTCACTGGGCCTATCGCGTTGATCCCGCCAAGGCGGAGGAGACGGTGGATTATATCAAATCACTCGGCATCAAAGTCGAAGGACCGGTGGGGCATAAGCGTGAGGAAGGAATTGTCAACTGGTTCTTTCTCGATCCCGACGATTACCGGGTGGAGGTTGAAGCTCGCTACCCCACCGGAGAGGAAGCAGCCGAGGTGCTGGAGCGGGGTAAGGCTAACCGCGGGTCAGAGATGGGGCTGTATGGCGGCGACCCTGTGCTGAAGACGTCTAAATAAAAGCGAATACCAGAACGCAGCCATGCAAGAGGGAGGACACACGACATGTACAAACGGATCTTTCTAGGTGTATCCGCCCTCGCCTTGACCCTGGCTCAGGGTACAGGAGCGGCACAACTCCCCAAAACGACTCAAAAAGCGCTTGCCGAGCTGAAGCTCAACGCCTCGATGCTAGAAGGGCTCGACGCGGAGCTCGCTGTGCCCAAGGCATGGTTGGACGGTGCCGCCAAAGAGAAAGAGGTCGTCATCCTGGGTACCTGGGACGATAAGCAATTTCCCACCATGACAGCGGCCTTTAGGGAGCGCTATCCCTTCGTCAAGCTGAATTATCATCGCGCCGCGACCGCGTCGCGAGGCATGAGGTGGTCATCGCACTGAACGAAGGTCGTGTGGTTGCCGACGTGCTGACCAGCATCGCTGATGCCTACGTTGAGTTCGACAAGATGAAGGCGTTTTGCCGACCTGCGCGACGTGCCGGGATTCAAGAATCTATCAAGCGAACATGCCGCATCAGATGGTACCTGGGTTAGCCATAAGCTGTCGTTTCGCTGCATGGGCTACAATAGCGCCAGGGTAAAGAAGCAAGAGCTGCCGCAAAAGTGGGAGGATTTGTTGACCAATTCACGCTGGCGTGACGGGAAACTTGCTGTTTCCAATCATCTTAATGCTTGGCTACTCGCCTTATGGAATGGGCCGACTTCATCGGGCTGATCAACTCATCAAGGGCAGCGTGCACCGCGCCGCCGATGGGCTGAAACGAGGAAAAAATGGCTAAGATCGTTTATGGATTCGGCTCGTCACACGGACCGTTGCTGTCGACACCGCCCGAACAATGGGACCTACGTGCTGCGGATGACCGGAAGAACCCGCAGCATCCGTTCCGCGGCAGCGCCTATACCTTCCCCGAGTTGGTCGACCTTCGAAGGGGAGAGAAGGACTTTCACAGAGAAATGTCCATAGAGGTCCGTTGCAGCCGGCACGAGCGCAACCAGCGCGCCCTGAACCGGCTCGGCGAGAAGGTTGCCGATGTTGATCCTGACATTCTCGTGGTCGTGGGCGATGACCAGCATGAGTGGTTTCTCGATGACATCCAGCCGTCATTCACGATCTATTGCGGTGAACAGGTCATCAACGCCGCGCTTGACCAGGAGAAGATGAAGACGAAATCTCCGGGTATCGCCGTGGCGATGTCGGCGTACTACCCGGCCGAAGATCACATCTATCCCGTACCGAAAGATCTCGCCCATGCCATTATCCAAGGCGCGATCGCGGATGAGTTCGACGTGGCGATCTCGGCGACGCAGCGGGCGGGTCCCAAGGGACCCATCGGTATAGGCCATGCGGTCGGTTTCATCTACCGACGCATACTCAAGGACCGTCCGGTGCCGGTGATTCCGATCCTGCTCAATACCTATTTCCCGCCCAATCAACCGACGCCGAAGCGATGCTACGAATTTGGCAGATCGATCGGGCGCGCGATCGCAAGCTGGGATGCCGAGAACCGGAACAAGCGGGTCGCAATCTGCGCGTCGGGCGGCATCAGCCACTTCGTTATCGACGAGGAGTTTGACACCCGAATACTCGCCGCGATCAAGAACCGCGATACAGAAACGATATTCGCCGAGCCGGACAACATGTTTCGATCGGGCACCTCAGAAACGAAAAACTGGATCACGGTTGCCGGCATCCTGGCCGAGACAGAACTTGAGATGAATCTGCTCGATTATGTGCCCTCCTGTCGCTCCGAAGCCGGCACCGGCTGCGGCATGGCCTTCGCAAGCTGGGAGTAGGCGCAGCTTCATCCGCCTAAGTTCCCGTTGGGCTATGGCCCAAGAAAGGCAGAGTATGGATTTGCAACTCAGTATTGCCATGGCCAACAATCCGCGCACGCGGGCGATCTTTGAAGACAAGGTCAAGGCCGACGGAATTTCTCTGATCTGCACGCCTCTGCACGCCTCCGAGCTGTTCTGGCGACAGCTCCGGTTCGGCGACTTCGACGTTTCGGAAATGTCCATGTCGTCATTCCTGATGGCTCTGGCGGGCGGCGATACGCGCTGGGTCGGCCTGCCGGTCTTCACCACGCGCCGGATGTTCAATGTCGGGGTACTTGTGCGCAAGGACCGGGGAATCGAAAAACCCGCCGACCTCATTGGCAAGAAGATGGGGGTGCCTGAATATCAGCAGACCGCGGCGTTATGGACGCGCGGTTACCTGCAGCACGAGTATGGCGTTCATCCACGTGACATGGAATTCTGGATGGAGCGCAACGACGATCATAGCCAAGGTGCCGC
>JAICEJ010000245.1 GCA_025924215.1 Candidatus Binatia bacterium | reverse complement strand
TCCAAATTTTAGGAGGCAAAAATAATCATTACTGAAGTGTAAATAAAATGAGCAGATCTTTCAGACCCACCGCTACACTTCAGGAAGCAAACTCCTGAGACTGTGATGCCATCGAAAACGCCGGCGGCTTGCCGGTTATTATTCCTCACTCGCAATCGCGCACTCAGATTCGCCACCTGTTGAGGCGCATCGACGGGCTGCTCATTAGCGGCGGCGGTTTTGATATTGATCCCGCTTATTACGGCGAGCAGCCAATCGCCGAGCTCGGCAAGATCAACTCTCAAAGAACATTTACCGAATTGCAATCCATCGCTTATGGACTTGGCCGAGATCTGCCGATGCTCGGAATCTGTGGCGGCGCACAAGCGATCAATGTCGCCCTCGGAGGGTCGCTTTATCAGGATATAGCGACGCAGCTTCCCGCCGCGCAAAAGCATCAGCAGGAGGAGCGCAGCGATAGCTACGGCCACGTGGTCGAAGTGGCGCGCGGCACTCTATTGTACAAAATCTGCCACCGCCAAAGACTAAAGGTCAACACGACCCATCATCAGGCGATCCGTAAGTTAGGAAAAGGTCTGGCCATCAATGCCACCGCGCCGGACGGTCTAATCGAAGGCATCGAAAGCAAGCAGCACTCGTTTGTTCTTGGACTGCAGTGGCATCCTGAAGTTCTCGCACGGCGAGAGGCTGTCCAGCGAGAGATCTTTTCGTCTTTCGTTTTAGCCTGCAGACGTCTGAATTGTCGCACCTGATGCGCGAATTAGATCGCCGATCTTTATAGTCTCTGAGTTACGCTTCTACGCGTTTGAATCCCGCAGCAGCAATCATCATTTCGCACTGGCAGCTGGTGAAAATGTATCGCTAGATTCGGCGTCAGGTAGATTTCCCTCACGTCAATAATTTTCTCGATTCGCCCGGCTGTGCCGTTGAATTTTTGCCCGGTCTGGGGCAAGACAATCCCAGCTAGTTCCGATTTAAATGACGGAGGTAACTTATGGTCGATCAGGGCGGCGATGTTTTTGATAAGGACGCTGCGGAACGAGCACTGTTTCCGGCTAGCGGCCTACCCGGTGGTGGACAGCTGGAAGTGCGCATGGAGATTTCAGCCAATCACCCGGACCCAGACATCCGATGGGTTGCTCAAAGGGTCAAGCCGTACAATCTGCAAAGCTGGTATTCAGAATGGAACGCAATGGCGGCCAAGAACGAGGAGCTTGCCGGGGGATTCGTTGCTCAACAACGCAATGTCACGGCGCATGAGTTTTACTTGCGTGCGGCAGATTTCTACCGTCGGGCGCTCGTGTATCTGCCGGACACCGATTCTCGGATGCTCCGTACCTACGGCAAGCTTCAGGAAACTTTCGACAAGGCATGGAGCCTTGTGCCCGCGCCTTTTGAACGCGTGAAGATCCCGTATGAGGGGTACCTCCTTGAGGCGCTCTTTTTCCCTGGCCGCGGCAGAGCGGGAGCTCGCTTGCCGGTGGTTTACAACTATGGCGGCGCCGACGGCATTCTCTTGAGAGGCGAAGACGGCGGCGCCGGTCAGTACGTGCGCCGCGGCATGCATTTCATCGATGTCGATGGACCCGGCCATGGGGGTGCGCTGCGGGAGAGAAAACTCTATGCGCCGCCGGATTCCGAACGAATCGCGAAAGCGGTCATCGACTACCTGGTTGCTCGCCCTGACGTTGACGCCGATCGCATTGGCCTGCACGGCTCGAGCATGGGCGGCTATTCCGGTCCCCGCTGCGCTACTGCGGAGAAGCGCATCAAGGCGGTCGCCGTATGGAGCGGCGCCTATGATTTAGTGCATGATA
This sequence comes from Candidatus Binatia bacterium, assembly GCA_025924215.1. GTDB lineage: Bacteria > Desulfobacterota > Binatia > UBA9968 > UBA9968 > WHTF01. Next base: position 5,360 of record JAICEJ010000245.1, on the reverse strand, counting down.
TTTTCGATTATTACCCGCCGATCCAGGATCGTTTGCGATGGCTGATCGGCGCCAACGATTTACCCCAAGCACGAGAGAGGATAAAGGAATTCACTCTGGAAGGTCGAGCTAACAGAATCGAATGCCCCCTGCTGGTCGGCTACAGCCATGATGATCGTGTGATGGATCCACGCGGCGCGCTTAAGCTCTATGAGATGGCTATCAATTCGCCGGATCGCTCAATGCTGGATGGGGTCGGCCATGGTGAGAAGCGTTTCGATCGACGCACCTACATTGCTGATTGGTTTATGAAGCAACTCAAAGCCGGACGATAAGTTACGTCAACTAGCCGCTATCGAGCGATGTTCGACCATCAAACAGCGATCCTGCACGACCTGAATGCCCGCTCGAGCCAATGTTTCGGCGGCCCGCTCGTGGCGAATACCGGATTGAAACCACACCGCTTTCGGTTTCTTGGACAGAATATCGTCTATGTGGCCATCGATATCCTGCGGTCGTCTAAAGACATCAACAAGATCGATTTCCCCCGGAACGTCAACCAGGCGCCGATAGACCGTGGCCCCAAGGATCTCCGTGACCTCCGGGTAATAGACCGGAACCGGAATGATTTCGAAGCCGGCTCGGAGCAGATACTGCGGCACGTACACCGATGGTTGACCGGCCTGCGCTTCTGTCTTGATACCCAGAACGGCGATGCGGTGGATGTTCATGATCAATTGTCGGATCTGCGCCGGGCTTTCGATCAGATTATCTTTCCAGTCCATGTATGCAGTATAGCAACTGGCATCTCGACAAGCGATGTGGGATTTCCTCCGAGCCCATTAAACAGTTCTGTACGATTTAACCAAGTCTCATTCAACTGGCCTTCGCTAACCTCCCGAGGATCATCCCTCGGGTTTACTACACGAGAATAAACGGCAACATGAAAATGCAGGCTTTCACATGGAAGACTTCAAGATAATTGGAGAAGCCGTCACACGGGACGAGGGTGGCGCTAAGGTTAGCGGGCGGACTCTCTATACAGCAGACGTGCATCTACCGGGACTGCTCTGGGGAAAGATTTTGCGCAGCCCCTATCCCCATGCCCGGATAGTGCGTATCGATACAAGCAAAGCCCATCGAGTTAAGGGATTGAAAGCCGTCATCACCGGCGCGGACGTCAAAGATTGCTTGATCGGAAAACAGATTCGCGACATGCCCGTCCTTTGTTGGGACAAAGTCCGCTTTATTGGCGACCGCGTTGCTGCCGTGGCGGCTGAATCGATAGATGCAGCCGAAGAGGCTCTAAATCTCATCGAAGTAGACTACCAGACATTGCCCGCTGTATTTGATCCTTTGGAGGCGATGCAGCCGGATGCGCCGCGCCTGCACGAAGATGTCGCAGCCTACGATGGCGCGCCCAAAGAACTGTTGGCTTTAGATCTGCCCAACGGCTTAACCCGGCTTGCATGGCGTAAGGGAGACGTCGAGCAGGCGATGGATCAAGCAGACTTAATTTTACAGCATACCTTTAGGATACCGGCCCGGCATCAAGGCTATCTCGAGCCTCACGCGGCGATCGTCAGCATTGACGCCGATGATCGTATCCAAGTATGGGTCACGGCGAAAAATCCGTTCGGGGTTCGCAGCCAAATGGCCAAAGCGTTGGCTATTTCGGAAGAGCGCATTTGCGTCAACGTGGTCAATGTCGGTGGCGAATTCGGCGGCAAAGGAGACGCGATCGACCTGCCAATCGCCTACTTTCTAGCTCAAAAGTCTTCGCGGCCGGTAAAAATCGTCATGAATTACGCTGAGGAATTGTCGGCCGGCAATCCAGCGCATCCGACCATAATAACCATACGAAGCGGCGTGATGCGCGACGGCCGCATCGTTGGACGCTCTTTGCGGGCGATCCATACCGGTGGCGCTTACGGCGGGCTTAAAGCAAACTCTTCGCTAGCCACCTGGCACTATGTCGGCGTTCCGTACCGGGTGGAAAGTTCCCATTTTGAATTTTTGCAGATCTACACCAACACTGTGCCGGGCGGATACTATCGGAGCCCAGGCGCGGTGGCGATGGCATTTGCCCTTGAATCCCATACCGATCTGATCGCGGAAAAGCTTGGAATCGATCCGGCGGAGTTTCGGCTAAAAAATTTACTCGCAGAAGGCGAAGAAGATGCGGTCGGTCATCGATTGCACGATGTTCGATTTCGTGAGGTGCTAGAGGGCGCATTGACAGCGGCGCAATGGCGCAATTCAAAACCTCGCGCCCATGTCGGCCGCGGCATCTCGCTTTCGGCACGGCATATCAGCGGCGGGGACACAGGTCTTGTTCTAAACGCGGAGGCTGATGGATCTTTCGTGGTGTTAAGCCCGACCATCGATCAAGGTTCGGGCACTCATACAATCTTGCGGCAACTCGTAGCCGAGCAGATGAATGTCCCGGTTGAAGTGGTGCGGGTCGTAATCGGCGATACCGACACGGCGCCGCGTGACAGTGGCGTCAGAGCCAGCCGCGTGACCTACGTCGCCGGAAACGCTGTGTCGAAGGCCTGTCGAGAATTGCGCGAGCGGATCCTCGAGCTCGCCGCGCGTATCTTGGAGTGCCGGCCGGACGAAATTGAGTTCCGCAACGGCAGGTTCTGGCTAGGTCACGATCCAAACCAGCAGCTGACAATGCGACGGCTCGTTTCACAAGCCAAGGATCCTCTGCAGGTTACTGTTTATGAAGACTACCCCTATCCCGACGAAGTGAGTTACATCTGCGCGCAAGTCGCCGAGGTCGAGGTCGATCCCGCAACCGGCGCGGTGCGAATCCTGCGGATGATAACCGCCCACGATGTCGGCACGATCATCAATCCGTTGACTCATCAAGGGCAAATCGATGGCGCGACGATAATGGGTGTTGGACAGGGCATCATGGAAGAGTTGATCATGAATGATGGCAAGATCGTCAATAACAATTTGGGCGACTACAAGCTTCCTACTATCGCCGACATTCCAATGCTCAAAACCGTCTTAGTGCACTCCGATGGCGGGGTTGGGCCGATGAATGCCAAGCCCATCGGCGAATTTGCCAACAACGGCCCGCCGGCCGCCATCGCCAACGCCATTGCCGATGCCGTGGGGATTCGCCTGTTCGAACTGCCGCTCACTGCGGAAAGAATCTATTACTTACTTAAGGATCAAACCACAAACACGCTTGTCGGATCTGATAACCGAGGCGCCTAGGCCTCAACGCGGCTAGTTTGACGAGCCTCGATAGCTAGCCAACCCCATCTTGTTTTCTTTTTCTTTCGATCTCGGGCAGAATCGACTCGATTCGTCTCAGGTCCTGCAAGCTCGCATCACGCAGCACGTTTCTCACACCACTGGCCACTCGTGGAAAACGGTCTCTGTCGAGGTCCTTGATTACCATGGCCGTTGCGTCAGCCACAGCGGCGAGTCGGGTCCGTGAGATCGGTGTGTCTTCCGGCACCAACCTCTCGATAATTTGCGCGCGCTCCTCTGTCGCTTGGGCTTGTGAAATAGTTCCACGTTCAAAACGACCCCTGTCACCCAATCCGCCGCAAGCAGCAACGAGTGCAAGTAAACTCGCCAATGCCAGTATCCGGTAGGTCACGTTAGAAGGCCCTCCCCGAAAGCTGAAGTCGTCTGCACAAGGTACCATCACAGTTCCTAACACAGATCTCTGAGGCAAAACACTCTAATCCTCTTGTGTATTTTCCTTACAGCAGCTGTACCTTGCTTTAGGCTAACTGCGAACGTCTTAGCCGCCATTTGTCATCGGATTCGCAAATGGATGTCACGCTGATTGACAATAAACCGGCCGATCAAATAGTTTAATGCAAAAGATTCGATGCGCTACTCGGTTCATTCCTTGAATCGAAGCGAACGGTCGGTGACCAACCTCGCAAGTGCGCGGTTTCCGCGTTAGACAACATCTCAGGAGGTTCACCATGCTCGAAGGAAAAGTAGTTATCGTAACCGGCGGCGCGCAGGGCATTGGCCGCCATGCAGCGACCACTTTTGCGCAGCACAAAGCAAAGGTGGTGATCGCCGACATCAACGAAGAAAAAGCTCGAAAGACTGCGACCGAACTTGCTCGGTTGACGCAAACCCTCGGGATAGGCGTGGACGTGCGTGACGAAGAGAGCGTCAAACGCATGATCGATCAGGTCATGGATCAATTTCGTCAGATCGACGTGCACGTCAACAACGCCGCCATCGTGCCCCATTTCGCTTGGGGTATTCCGCGCTGGCCGCGCATCAGCGAAATGCCCAAGGATTTTTGGGATCGAGTTATCCAGACCAACCTGAACGGCACATTTAACGGCACAAAACATGTGATCCCCCACATGGAGAAAAGACGCACGGGTCACATCATCAATCTCTACGGCGGCGGTGGAATCACTCCGGCCGGAGCCTGCGCCTACATGGTGAGCAAAGACGGCATTCGAACCTTCAGTCGCTATGTTGCCGAAGAAATCAGAAGCTCCAATATCTGCGTCGTGACCTTTTCACCGCGGGTGCCGATTGTGACCGAGGATGCTCCGGAAGAGGCATTCAAGCGCCTGCCCGGTCCCGAAATTCTAGGAGAAGGATTTGTTCTCGCCGCGGAGCTGTCGATGGAACACAGCGGTGGCTGCTTCGCCTACGACAATGGCAAGCTGGTGAAAGAAAGTGCTAGAGAAGGCTGATTGAACTTAAACGTCAGGAGTGCGTCCCTGGTTTTACGTAACAATTTCCAATTTGTGCCTTTTGGATCAAAAGTAAGCTGCTGGCTTGGTAAGGAGTAAACAATGGCGGTGATCGATGCGGATGCTCACGTCATCGAGAACGAATCGACCTGGGATCATATGCTCGAATCCGAGCGCCGTTTTAAACCACGGATCGTTGGCGCTGCTAATGGTGATCCATCCGTGGACTATTGGTTGATTGATGGCCGTCTGATGCCGCGCAGCAACGTCGAAAAGAGTTTGCCCGAAGCCGCCCGCGACATGAGCGATCTGACCATCCGGATCGCTCACATGGATGAGCTGAATATCGATCTCCAGGTGATCTATCCCACGATTTTTATCTTCCCGACCGCTCGGCGGCCCGAAGTCGATCTCGCGCTTTGCCGTAGCTATAACCGCTGGATGGCCGATATTGTTGGAAAAGCTACCGAGCGTTTTCGCTGGGTCGTGGTCCCGCCACTACTCAACATGGATCGCATCGCCGAGGAGTTGAAATTTGGCAAGGAGCGCGGCGCGTGCGGGGTTTATCTAAGAGGCTTGGAAGCAGACCGCCGCTTGAGTGATTCCTATTTTTTTCCGCTATATGACGAGGCGAGCAAACTTGACCTGCCGATTTGCGTTCATTCGGCCAACGGCAGT
>JAICEJ010000244.1 GCA_025924215.1 Candidatus Binatia bacterium | reverse complement strand
TGGTAACCGAGCACGATGTAGAAGCTGGTGACATTGTAGCGGTCAAGGTTCATGCCGGCACAAATATTCTAAAGCCCATTCGGTACCCGATCGCGGCCAATCACCTGCAAGCGAAGTTCTCGCTGCCTGCCGCTTTGGCAATGATCGCTTTAGCTCGCAAAGCCGGCAAACGCGAATTCTCCGATGGGTTCGTGAGTTCTCCGGCCATGCAGGCAATGCAGCGGCGAATATCCACCGAGCTCGACCCTGAGATCGAAAAGCTAGGATTCGACAAAATGCGCTCGCGCATCCGGATCGATCTCAAAGATGGACGTAAGATCGAAGGCTGGGCCGATGAGCGCTACCGCGGCGGACCGGAAAACCCACTGAGCGATGCGGATCTGGAAGCGAAAGTGCGCTCCTGCTGTGAAGGTGTTCTGGATGAAAAGAGTCAGGCGATGTTGATCGACACCGGCTGGTCGATCGGCAAGATGAAGGATGCCGCGCGCTTGATGGAGATTATTAACAAACTGCCGTGAACGAGGAAACTCCGTTCTTAGGACTTCACTGCTGGCCTGAGGCGCCGGTTTCAGCGAACACTGCCGAACGGAGCAGTTTCAATTTTCCGTGAGACCGGACAGGAATTTCTACAAGTACACGGCGTAATAAAACGCATCGGCTGAAATAAACAAGTTGAAGCGCTGGTGGTCCAAAGCCCGATGAAGGAGAAACGATGATCGATCCAATTGAGGCAATAAAAGAAAAAATGATTATGGTTTGCAAGATTTTGCAGAAACAAAGAGTCATCGACGGGTACGGTCATGTCACGGCGCGTCTCGCCGATGGGCGTATATTGAGCACGCCGCATATGCCGCCGGGAAAAGTCGCCGTGCGCGATCTGATCATCATCGATGGTCAAGGAAACAAACTCGAAGGCGCCGGCGAACCCAACGGTGAGACGTCGATGCATACTTCGATCTATAAGGCTCGGCCGGATGTCCAATCGATTCTCCATTATCATGCCGATGAGCTCATCGCGGTGGCGGCCAGTGGACAGGGAATCAAGGTCTTATCCAACGCCGGAGTACACTTTTATCGCGGCACGCCGATCTACGATTCGCCGTTGCTAATCCGCAATCATCAATTGGGCGACAAAGTGGCGGCGACCCTCGGCGACCGCAGCGCCGTATTACTGCGCGGCCATGGTGGCACGGTGGTGGCGAAAAATCTCGATCAGCTAGTGCGCCGCGGGTTAGATCTAGTGCGTTCTGCGAAGCTCCAGATCATGGCGTCGGCCCTAGGCTCGCTCAAGACCCACAGCGACGAGGAATGCGAGCAGATGATTAAAGGGCATGAGGGGGGCGATGCTCAGCGGCGCTTTCTCGACTACTATATTTCAGAGGTCGTCGATTGAGCGGCTTCGGGAGAGCTAGCTGAAATCTCTACGGTGGAGATACCTTGCGGCGCCTCCCACAAGAATCCGCCGCGGATTGAAAACGCGCTGCGGGTTATGTCGCGAAAGTTCGAGTGGGCTTGCAGGTTCATCGTTTCCCAGATAACAAAGAATTTTCGCGCCACACTCCGAGCGCGGAAAAGTACATCCGCAAGGAACTACCGCGCTGAAGTGAAAACTGCAGCTGCGTAGAAACTGTTTTCAGATTGAGCAGAAGGAGAATCATGCATGAGCGAGTCATCGAAATCAGATAAGAGCGCTATCAAAAAATCTACCCAGCGCTGGCAATCCGACGTTATCGTTGATCTGATCAAACAATACGATTTCCCCTACATCGCGCTCAATCCGGGCGCGAGCTACCGCGGCTTGCATGATTCGCTGGTTAATTATGGCGAGAACGATCCGCCGATGCTGCTCTGCAATCATGAAAAAATCGCCGTGCAGATCGCTCACGGCTATGCCAAGGCGACCGGCAAGCCGATGATGGCCATCGTTCACAATGTTGTCGGTCTTTTGCATGCGCCGATGGGAATTTACTACGCCTACATCGATCGCTGCCCGGTCTTCATTGTCGGCGCTACCGGACCGATGGATGAGAAACTGCGCCGTCCATTTATCGACTGGATTCACACCGCGTTCGCGCAGGGCGATGTCGTTCGCGGATTTACCAAGTGGGACTACCAGCCCGGCAGCATTCATGGCGTGCCGGATTCGTTTGCGCGCGCCTATTCTATCATGATGAGCGAGCCCCAGGGCCCGGTTTACATGGTCTATGATTCGGCGATGCAGGAAAGCCCAATGAAAGAGGAGATGGCGCTGCCGAAATTCAAAGTAAAAGTGCCATCGCGAGTCGCTCCTGAGCCGGCGGTGATCGAAGAAGCCGCGGACATGCTCATGGCGGCGGAGAACCCATTACTGCTTACGGAATATGCCGCGCGCATGCCCATCGGATTCGATTCTACCGTGGAATTGGCGGAAACGCTGGGCGCCTCGGTGTACGATATTAATAAGCGCCTCGGCTTTCCCAACCGCAATCCATTGAGCGTGAGCTTCCATGGCGACGCCTTCAAAGGCGTCGATGTCGTCGCCGCGCTCGACGTTATCGACTGGACGCGCGGCTCGCACAAGCTTAACACTCAGACCCGCGAGATCAGCGTAGTGACCGCGCCGGATTGCAAATGGATCGATGTTGGCTTTGCCGATATCGAGATCAGCAAGTGGGCGACTGACTACAACAAGCACCACAACTGGGATCTTCGGGTGCTCGGCGACAGCGCGCTCTCGCTGCCGGCATTGACGACTGCTTGTCGGAAACGCATTGACGGCAATAAGTCACTGACGGCAAAGATCGATGAGCGTAAAAAGGCCATTGGCGAGAGACACGCGGGCCAATGGCAAAAGTGGCAAGAACAGGTGAAGCAGGAGTGGCACGAGCGGCCGATGACCGAATCGCGTTTGGCGCATGAGGTGTGGCAGGTGATCCAGAACGAGGACTGGGTGCTCACCGCCAACACCCTCAAGGAGTGGGTCCACAAAGTATGGAACTTCGACCGGTCGTATCGCCACGTCGGCCGCGAGCTTGGCACCGGCACTCAGATCGGCATGTCGATCGGTGTTGCTCTGGCGCACAAGGGCTCGGGCAAACTCGTCATCGACCTGCAACCTGACGGCGACTTGATGTTCGATCTTGGCGCGCTCTGGATGCCGATCAAGTATCAGATTCCAATGCTGATCGTTATGTATAACAACCGCGCCTATTACAACGACTGGGCGCATCAGATTCACATGGCGCATCAACGCGGCACCGATCCTGCCCGCGCCTATATCGGCATGGATCTCGAAGGTCCGCCGCCCGATTTCGCGCACATTGCCAAAGGGATCGGCTGGCACGCCGAGGGTCCCATCGAAGATCCCGCCGAAGTCGGCCCGGCAGTAAAGCGAGCAATCGCGCAGGTCAAGAGCGGCAAGCCGGCGTTGGTGGACACCGTCGTCTGGCGCCGCGGCGAGAACGCGTAGGAACGAGACACTCACCACGAAGGACACAAAGTGCACGAAGGGAAGAATTTATAAATAAGAAAGTCTTCGTGACCTTCGTGCGCTTCGTGGTGCAATAGACTTAATCCGATCCAAGGAGGAAACTTTCATGGCAAAGCCTGCTCCGAAAGCAGCGACAATCAAAAAATCGGACAAACGATGGCAGTCCGACGTTATCGTCGACATGATCAAGCGGTACGATTTCGAGTACATCGCACTCAATCCCGGCGCCAGCTACCGCGGCCTCCACGACTCGCTGGTCAATTACGGTGAGAACGACCCGCCGATGCTGCTTTGCCAGCACGAAAAAATTGCCGTGCAAATCGCGCACGGCTATGCCCGCGTCAAAGGTAAGCCGATGATCGCCATCGCTCACAATTTAGTCGGATTGCTGCACACACCTATGGGCGTTTACTATGCCTACCTAGATCGCGCTCCGGTCTTCATCATAGGCGCCACAGGACCCTTGGCGGAGCCCAAGCGTCGACCTTTTATTGATTGGATACACACCGCCAACGTTCAAGGGGAAGCGATTCGTAATTTCGTCAAGTGGGATTACCAGCCGAGCACTGTGGATGGCGTACCGGGCGCGTTCGCGCGAGCCTACTCGGTCATGATGAGTGCGCGCCAAGGGCCGGTTTATATGTGTTACGACGCCGGTCTTCAGGAAGCGCAGTTGGATCACGACGTCGAGATGCCGCCGCCCGGAGCGATTGACGTGCCTACGGCGCCGTCAGCCGATCCGGGGGCGCTCGAGAAAGCCGCCGACACTTTAGCCGCCGCTAATCGAGTGGCGATTATCGCCGATTTTGCCGCCCGCCCGCCGCACGGCTGGAATCATATCGTCGAGCTAGCGGAAACATTGGGCGCCTCCGTATGGGATGTGGGGTCCAGGCTTAACTTCCCGAGCAATCATCCACTCAATCTCACGATGGATCCTGAAGGATGCTATAAAGATGTCGATGTCGTTCTAACGCTCGACATCGCTGACTTCGAAAAGCCGACGCATACACGTGACATCTCGACTCGTACAGTTGTTAGCAAGGTCCAAGAGAAGGCGACCTGGATCGACATCGGTTTTACTGACATCGAAATCAGTAAGTGGTCGATGGATTATGCGCGCCCGTTCTATGCGCAACAGCGCATGATCGCCGACCCGGTCACCACGGTGCCGCTTTTGACCAAGCTTCTCAAGGCGCGTATCGGCAATACCAAGGGGCTTAATGAAAAGATTGCCAGGCGCAAAGAAGAGATCGGCAAACGCCACGCTGAAAATCGCGCCAAGTGGAGCACGCAGGCGCAAGAGCATTGGGATGCCAAGCCCATGACTGTGCCGCGTCTCGCGCTCGAAGTATGGGATGCGATCAAAGGCGAAGACTGGGTCTTGACTACCGGAGATTTGGGCAGCTGGGGAAAGAAGCTTTGGGATTTTGACCGGCCGTATCGTCATGGCGGTCGTGAGCTCGGCACAGGCACGCAAATCGGCCTGTCGCTCGGCGTGGCGCTGGCGAACAAGGGTACGGGGCGGCTGGTGGTCGATCTACAGCCCGACGGCGATCTGATGTTCGATGCCGGAGCGCTGTGGATCGCTGCCAAATACAAGATTCCGATGCTCATCGTCATGTTCAACAATCGCGCCTACTATAACGATTGGAACCATCAAATCGTCATGGCAAAAAACCGCGGCACGGATCCATCGCGGGCGCATATCGGCATGGATCTTTATGATCCGGATCCTGACTTTGCTGGTCTCGCGCGTTCAATGGGCTGGTATGCCGAGGGACCGTTTGAAACCGGCGATGATCTGAAGCCCGCTCTGAAACGGGCCATCGAGCAAGTCAAACAAGGTAAACCCGCGCTGATCGATGCCGTCTGCGACCGCCGCAATCACGGCTAAGCTTTACATCAAACCACCCGCGCCGATTTTGACGCGGGTGACCCTAATAGATAATGGGAGCGGCACTGTATCGAGTTAACGTTTTACATTAGAAAAACGTTGACAGATATACCGTTATTACGGTAACTATTTTATCTGGGTGAACTCGTTTGCCTGGTCGTCCGAGCAATACGCAAACGGCATCACGTCGTTGGTACGGAGGTAACACATGAACGGTTTTTTCGTCGCATGCGCATCAATCATACTGGCAACGCTACCATCGTATTCTGCCCTGGGGGCCGAGAGGTCGCCAGCGTACAATTGGACAGGATTTTATGTTGGCGTCAATGGCGGCGGCGGCTGGGGTCACTCGCGTCATGATTTCGAGGCGGCGGGTACGACAACGGGAGATTATCGGATCTCAGGCGGCACCGCAGGTGGCACGCTCGGAGCCAATCTACAGGCTGGCGGGCTTCTCCTCGGCGTTGAAGGAGATATGAATTGGTCCGATATTGGCGGCAGCGATTCCTGCCCGAATCCCAATTTTACCTGTCGAACGCGAAGTAAGTGGCTTGCCACTACTCGAGGCCGTGTCGGGTATGCGTTCGATCGGTTCCTGCCCTATATCACTACGGGCGCAGCTTTCGGTCGGATTCGCGCACAAATTCCTGATTTTGGAAGTGAAAGGGAAACCGAAGTGGGCTGGACAGCGGGCGGCGGATTCGAGGCAGGGATAGTCGGTGGGCTTAGTGCTAAGCTGGAATATCTCTATGTTGATTTCGGCACGTTTAATTGCGGAGTTGATTGCACCAGTACTCTGGTCGATAAGGTTAAATTCAACACGCATATGTTTCGGGTCGGGCTGAATTATCGGTTCTGACCCCGTACTAATGGTTATTGGAGCCGATTTGATTTACCGCTCCCCTGATTTTTCATGTAGCCGTGTTCCCCGGAGATTGGAAATTTTCACCACCATCCAAGCCGGGTCGCCATGCTCATTCTCAAGCTAAGCCGGAATAGAGTTCCGGCCAGCCTGGCACAAATAGTCACGCAAGTTTTGCTACTCGCTCTGGATTTGGTATTCGTTTGCTACCATCGATCCGCGCTCATGAAATGACGAAGTAGCTGAAAGGTGGAGATGGTAGGCGTCGTTTTTCCCTGATCAATATCCATCCAAGCCGATCCGTCCTCGACCGTGTTGAAGAGTTCTTAAGACGTACCTCCAAGCATGTTGAAGTTGTCGCTCACAGCAATGATCATTGCCGGCGCTCTGTTTAAAGCCGCCGGTTTTCTGTTCGTCTCACTGATGAATCTCGTCTTACCTCCTTACGGCGGTGCCTACATCGCGTTATTAACCTCGATCTATCCCGGCTACGATCCACTCAGCGGGCCACTAGGAATTCTCCTCGGAATTTTCTATTCGCTCATTGCCGGCGCGCTTGCCGGTCTTCTCTTTGGCTGGATCATAATATCTTTGCGCCAAAGATCTAAGTAGCGGCTCCTGAGTCATTGCCGAGAAAGTCTGCAGCGGTCATCGCGCCGAAGCTGTGCGCGACATCGTTCTCCGTCGGACCAATCCATCCAGTGGCGCCGGAATCCAGGCCAAAGCTTGACTGTTCAATGAAAAAAGTAGTTTGAAGCTTTTTCACGACGATTTGTTTTATCCGATGCGGTCGATTCCAGCCGCATGGTGTCAAACGGCATCAACAGCCTATCCCGTTGGATTCCCGCCCTCGGCGGGCACGGAAAGTCCCACCCGGTCACCTCATCTTTTCGCTTATTCATTGCGGCGGAAACGAACCTCGAGGATCGCCGTTGGCAGGCCATCGAAATATCA
>JAICEJ010000243.1 GCA_025924215.1 Candidatus Binatia bacterium | reverse complement strand
TTGCGATCGCCCAGGTAAATGTTGTCACCCATACCGATCTCATCGCCGTAGTAGATCACCGGGGTCCCAGGCAGGGAGAACAGCAGGCTGTTGAGCAATTCTACGCGCCGGCGATTATTGCCGAGAAGCGGCGCAAGCCGGCGCCGGATCCCCAAATTGATCCGGGCCCGCGGATCGCTGGCATAGACTTTATACATATAGTCGCGATCTTCATCGGTCACCATCTCGAGGGTAAGCTCATCGTGATTGCGCAAGAACAACGCCCACTGCGTGGATTCGGGTATGGCCGGGGTCTGATCGAGAATGTCGATGATGGGAAAGCGGTCCTCCATATACAAAGACATGAAGAGGCGCGGCATGACCGGAAAATGAAACGCCATGTGGCATTCATCGGCATTGCCGAAATACGCCACTGCATCCTCAGGCCACTGATTGGCCTCGGCCAACAACATGCGGTTCTTGTACTTGCTGTCGACATGTTGACGCAGCTTCTTGAGAAAGGCGTGAGTCTCGGCAAGGTTTTCGCAATTGGTGCCTTCGCGCTCATAAAGATAAGGCACGGCATCCAGGCGCAGCCCGTCTACGCCCATATCGAGCCAGAAGTCGAGCGCGTCGAAAATCGCTTTATGCACTTCCGGGTTGTCGAAGTTCAGGTCCGGCTGGTGCGAATAAAAACGGTGCCAGTAGTAGGCTCTGGCCACTGGATCCCAAGACCAGTTGGAGGGCTCGAAGTCTTTGAAAATAATCCTTGCCTCGGGATAACGCTCCTGCGTGTCGCTCCAGACGTAAAAGTTGCGTGCGCTGCTGCCTGGCTTGGCATCCCTCGCACGGAGAAACCACGGATGCTGGTCGGAGGTGTGATTAATGACCAGCTCGGTGATGACGCGAATGCCGCGTTCGTGCGCCGCGCGCAAGAAGAGACGAAAATCGTGCAACGTTCCATAGTCGGGATGGATCTGGGTGTAGTCGGCGATGTCGTAACCGTCGTCTTTGAGCGGCGAGACATAAAAGGGCAGCAACCAGAGTGCCGTCACGCCTAGATCTTGGAGATAATCGAGCTTTTCAGTGAGCCCCTGAAAATCACCGATGCCGTCGCCGTTGCCGTCGTGAAAGGCGCGAACGTGTACCTCGTAAATAACCGCGTCCTGGTACCAGAGCGGGTTGTCGTCGAGAAGAATCGATGTGGATTTAGCGGGTTTGCGGCTCAATTTACTGCGTCGCTCTCTAGTAGTTCTGAAACCTGTTTGCAGGGCTACATGAAATAATCGAAATCCTGCTCGCGCCGCAGGTTGTGCCGCACTCGAAAGATATGCGCCGGCACGCTCGCGGGATTGAGACTAAGGTAATTGCGTGGTCCGTTCCAAAGATAGCGCGCATCGGTCAATAGATCATGCATTTGAAACGGCTTCGTCGGATCGAGACCCAGTTGCGCCAGCGGCAGTTCTACCCAGCCGGATTGCGGATGATGCGGGTCCAAGTTAACCGCGACAACGATAAAGTTGTTGCGATCTTCCGTATGTTTAGCGAAACAGATAATCTCGTCGTTGTCCACGGTGTAAAAACGCAAGCTGTGATTATGATGGAGCGCAGCATTCGCCCTGCGAATCTGATTGACCCGCGCGATAAATCCGCGCAGGCTATCAGGCGAATCGATGTTCCAATTCTTGATTTGGTATTTTTCCGAATCCAAATATTCCTCGCTGCCGGGCTCACGCGGCAAGCTGACACAGAGCTCGAACGCAGGGCCGTAGATCCCGTAGTTCCCGCCTAAAGTGGCGGCAAGGACCAGGCGCGACATGAAGGCCGGGCGCCCGCCCGCCTGCAGATACTCCGGCAAGATATCGGGGGTGTTCGGCCACAGATTGGGACGGAAGAAATCGGCGATATCGGTTCGTGTCAGCTCGGTAAAATATTGCGTCAGCTCCGACTTGGTGTTGCGCCAGGTGAAATAGGTATACGACTGGCTGAAGCCGAGCTCGGCTAGGCGGTACATGACTTTAGGACGGGTAAACGCCTCCGCGAGAAAAATCGTTTCCGGATGGTCCTTTTTGATCTCAGCGATGACCCATTCCCAGAAGCGAAAGGCTTTGGTATGAGGATTATCGACCCGGAAAATTCGCACCCCTTGTTGGCACCAGAACAACAGAACGCTCTTCAATTCGTCCCACAGAGCGCGCCAGTCTTCGGTTTCAAAATCTATCGGATAAATATCTTGATATTTCTTGGGCGGGTTTTCCGCGTACTGAATGGTACCGTCAGGCCGTTGGCGAAACCACTGCGGGTGTTCCTTGACATACGGATGGTCGGGCGAGCATTGATAGGCGATGTCCAGTGCAGTCTCTATCGCGTGCTCTCGGGCTTTCTCGACCAGCTGTTTGAAATCTGCCAAGGTGCCGAGGAGCGGGTGAATTGACTTATGGCCGCCTTCCTCAGAGCCGATCGCCCATGGGCTGCCGACGTCATCCGGGCCGGCCGCGAGACTGCCGTTTTTACCTTTCCGATAGGAGTGGCCGATCGGGTGAATCGGCGGTAAGTAAAGCACGCTAAACCCCATCTCGGCAACGTACGGTAGGCGTGCCATGCAATCGCTGAACGTCCCGTGTTTTCCCGGCTGGTCGGCGCAGGAACGGGGAAAGATCTCATACCAACTGCTGAACTCGGCCGATGGCCGATCGACGACGATGCGAAGCTGCTTGTCATAACGCGCCGCCCAGCGCCGGTCTGCATGTGTGCTCATGAGGGCAGCCAGCTCCTCCTCGAGCGCTTTGTGAACCGCGTCGGCTTCTTTCGCACGTAACGCGGCCGCATAGGCTGTCAATAACTCCGCGGCACTGCCTCGGGCCCGTTTGGCGGCCTCCGACACCAGTTCAGCGCCCTCGATCAATTCCACGCTAACGTTTTGTTCGGCAGCAATTTTTTTGCTCAGACCTTCACGCCAGGATTTGAAGCGATCGACCCATGCTTCGATCGTATAAAAATAGTCCGTCAGCTTGGTGATGTTGAAAGCGCCCTGCCAGCGGTCATTCACCAGCGGCTCCATCGACGTTTCGTGCCAGTCTGCATCATCGCCTGCGCGAAACAGCAGGCGGGCCGACAAGGCATCGTGCCCATCGGTAAAGATATCGCCCTCGACAGTGACACGATCACCAACCACTCGTTTGATCGGAAAGTGGCCATCTTCTATCTGCGGCTTGACTCCCTTAATAACGGCACGGATGCGGGGCTCAGCTAAATCGTGCCCATGGCTATCCGTCGGTGGCTTCCGAGTCATGGAGGCGATGTTGGCGTTTTGCTTTTTTCGGCTGCGATTGCCAGGGTTGTTCCGGGTCATGCGTCTCCTATAGCTCGATGTCAAGATTCGATTGCGGCGGCGATTTTAGGTACACCGAAGGACGTGAAAATACCGTCCGGCGAGATTATCACTAAAACGCGAACTTCTTTACGGGGCCAAATAAAATTAGAGGTGATTGAAAAAACTGTAAGCTCTGACGGATGCATTCGATGACCGGACAATGCTGGAGAGTGGCAGGATTCGATCAATCGTCACGGATGTTAAGCTTCTCCATCTTGCGGTAGAGCGAGGATCGACTCAATCCGAGGAGCTCCGCTGCCCGAGTCCGGTCGCCGGCGGTGTCCCTTAGAACATTGGCGATGTGGCTTTTCTCATAGGACTCGACGGCGACACGCAAGTTGTTTGCCGTGACATTTCGGTCGTTCTCGGGAATCTCAGATTCAGGCAAATGCTCCGGCGTAATCCATTCGCCGTCGCCCAAAATCATCGCGCGCTCGAGCACGTTATCCAATTCGCGGATATTGCCCTTCCACGGGAGCGACATCAGAACCTTCATTGCCGAGTTGTCCGCGCCCTTGTATGCCTTCTTCATCTCCCGGTTGTGACGTGAAATCAGATAATCGACCAGCAAAGGAATATCCTCGCGTCGTTCTCTCAGCGGCGGCACCCAGACATGAACGACATTCAAACGGTAAAAAAGATCTTCGCGAAACTTACCCTCACTGGCCTCCCGTTCAAGATCGCGATTGGTCGAAGCGATGATGCGCACGTTTAAGCGGACCGGTTGGGTCGAACCTACCGCCAAGACTTCTTTGGTTTCGATGGCGCGCAACAGCTTGGGTTGGAGAGTCAACGGCATCTCGCCGATTTCGTCGAGAAAAATGGTCCCGCCCTGAGCCTTTTGAAATAGCCCCTCTTGGGCATTGATGGCGCCGGTGAATGCGCCCTTGGCGTGACCAAAGAGCTGGCTTTCGAGCAGAGTGTCGGGAATCGCGCTGCAATTCACCGGCAGAAATACTTTGTCCTTTGACAAGCTTTGCAAATGCAAGGTTCGGGCGACGACTTCCTTGCCGACGCCGCTCTCGCCGGTGATCAAGACCGTGGAATTGGTTGCCGCGACTTTTGAAACGATTTTAAAAATATCTTGAATCGGCTTGCTGCTCCCTACCAGACTGGTCGGCTCCGACGAACGGTTAATCTCACGGCGCAGCATCTCGACTTCCCAGACTAGATTCTTATGCTCAAGAAACCGGCCGACCTTCCTGATCACATCTTCAATCACAATCGGCTTCAGGATGTAGTCTTGCGCTCCAAGACGAAAGGCTTCTACCGCCGTGTCCACTGACGAGAAGGCGGTCATAAGAATTACTAACGTTTGGGGGGAAATACTCCGCACATGCTTCAACACGCTGAGACCGTCGACACCGGGCATCTTCAGATCGGTCAAAACCAAATCAAAATCGATCTGGTTGATCGCGTCGATAGCAGCCTTGCCATCCTCAGCTTGGTGAACGGTATAGCCCTCTTCTTCCAATACGCTGGCAATATTTCGCCGAGGTACGGAATCGTCGTCACAAACTAAGATCGTCGCGCTCATCTCAGTGGATACTCATTCTTTCTGTGTTTTACAGGTTCAACAACACACCGACCGAAACGTTGGGATAGCTGCATGAGGGAACAAACGTTTGCAACGCAAGTTTGGCCGGCGCAAGATGCGTGCCCGTTGATACCAGTAAGGTTTTCTTTCAGCGAACCAGATTTGTGTCTCATTTGAGACACACTACTCCGGCCGTGTCCTGAAAACAACACAGACGAGCACTTGGTCAATGGGCTTCGAAGAGGGAACTAGCGAAATCGCTTCATCGCCTTCCCTGATTGGCATCTTTTACATCATCTCCGCGAGTCGTCCACCATCCAGCTATTCCGCCCCAGATAGCTAAAACCACTCCAAGGGCCATGAGGGTTAATCCGATGGGTGGAATCATTAAGGCGAATCCAGCGCCGATCACGAGTAGAGCCAATCCGGCGGCGACTAAACCAAATGGACGGCGTTCGATTTGACCTGAAGTTTGGCTTGGCGGAACCGGGGATCCTGTGGCGATATCGTTGATCAGGGACGAAGCATACGAGCGGAGCTCGTGCCGCTGGTCCGTCGGGCTCCGTTGTATAGCGCGACTGATTTCCTCGACTAACCGCTCTATCTCTTGTTCGGTACTGGACATTCTGAAATCGCACCGGCGGCGAGCAGTCGTTCAGCTAATTGGGCGAGGCGAGGCAAATGCCTGTCGTTAATTTCTCAATTCATTAGCCACCAGTCGCTGGCGGGAATTCCTGACAATTGGCTGATAGTCCGGAATAGCCGAAGACACACCATTCGCTTGCAGCTTACGCTCGCGCCATAGCTTAAGCCCGGTCCGAATGTAAGTAGGCTCGAGTCCGAGAGTGTCGCAAACGTTGACGAATGAAAAGAACCAATGCCGGTCGTCGGATGAAAACCATTCATTGACGTCGCGAAACAGTCGGGTCGCGCGAGTACCCTTTTTTACCGCGTACTTCTGATACGTCCGAATGGCTTCACGAAGGATCGCCTGCACCAGGATGAACTCTCCCATGACTTCCATTCGACGGTTCTGATTAGCCGCCGCATGAATGGCGAGAGGCATGCTACTGATTTGAGACAAAATATCGTCGGAAAAATCCGCATCCTTGGATTCAAAACGAGTGCTGCCGGAAAATTCCCCCCGATCGCCACTTCCGAATGCCTGTTTCATTAGTTAGTCCTCCACACCCAGTTTGATCTCGCTTGAATTGCGAGCAACGTACATGCCACTTCTCCAACTGGGTGGAATTGCACGGCTTGATTATTTTCCATTCTCCGATGTGGGACGACGATCATGAACTAATCATTTGAATGGGACGATAGGCGGCCATGATATTGAGGAGCGACAAGCTGCGGAGGCAGCGGGAGAATATTGAAGCTCGGCGCACGCGCGCGGCGAGTACACTTAAGCGCTAAGTGCATAAGACACGGTATGGCTTTGTAGAGTCAAAAGCGCGGCGGAGCTGATCATGCCTATCGTAAGCTTGATTTTCGTCAGAGTAGTTCCGGAAGAAGCAAAGAACGCAGAATAGATCTGGAAAGAGAGTTGCGCGCCGTTTGATGATTCAACAGCCTGGGTTTGCCTTTCGTAGAAACTGCTCAGGTCAAGTGATAACCCGGGAGAATTCCATCTCCTATTCAGAGTGGAAGAATCAACAAGTTCAAGTGGAACGATCAACAAAGGATCGATGCTTACAGGATCAGTGACGCTCATGAAGAAATAAGAAACATGCGCGAAATCTGAACGGAGATTGCGTCGGTCAACGCTATGGGGTTGTTTTAGCGGAGTAGAAGCGATGCTCGACGCAATACCTTCTATACCCCGATGTGCCTCTCGTAAGCATCGCCTATCCTGTGTCGCTTACGCGAAAGCCAGTTAGTTGCTGTCCCGTGCCCGAAACGGATGTGCTTCATTGGCCGAACGCAACTGGGGTTCTCTCCCGAGAGCCGTGGCACGAAGCTTGCCCTGGTGCCGTCACACAAAGGAGTTCTGAGTGCGCCACAATAATGTATGGGCGATCGTTTGGCTGGCAGTGAAGGCAGGAGAGTTCGTGGTTTTCTCAAGCAGCTTTGTGGTGGAACCGGACTAAAGCAATTTTCGCCGATCATCGGCCGACGCTCGTGCTGCAGCACACCCTCGATCGGATGCAGCATTTGGTGCCGGCCAAACGTACGGTGATACTAACGTACGGTGATAGTAGTGGGCGCGCATCAGAGGGGGGACGCATTGCGCCAGCTCACCCATTGGCCACAAGAGAACATTATCTACCAACCGGCCAATCGCGATACTGCGCCAGGTATCCTGCTGCCGTT
>JAICEJ010000242.1 GCA_025924215.1 Candidatus Binatia bacterium | reverse complement strand
CTGCCGAAACGATGGCGGAAGCGGCAGAAAAAATCGTTGTTGCGGTGGAGAAGCGATAGTCTCTCAGGTAATCTTAAATGGCTATTCTGGTAAACAAGCAGACCCGAGTATTGACCCAGGGAATCACCGGCGCGACCGGGCAATTTCATACCAAAGCATGCAAAGAATACGGCACTCAGATGGTCGGCGGCGTAACCCCCGGCAAAGGCGGCACCAGCTATGACGGGATACCGATATTCGATACAGTTGCCCAGGCTGTAGCCGAGACGGCAGCGAATGCCACGGTCATCTATGTGCCGCCGCCGTTTGCCGCAGATGCGATTCTCGAGGCTGCTGACGCCGGCATTCCGTTAATCATCTGTATCACCGAAGGCGTGCCTGTGCGCGACATGGTACGAGTCAAACGGTACCTGACCGGTAAGAGCTCGCAGCTATTAGGACCCAATTGTCCCGGCGTGATTACACCCGGCGAGTGTAAGATCGGCATCATGCCCGGGCATATTCATCGACAGGGGAGCATCGGTGTGGTTTCGCGCAGCGGCACCCTGACTTATGAGGCTGTCGATCAGTTGACCCGTCTAGGCCTGGGACAATCGACCTGTGTAGGAATTGGTGGTGATCCTGTGCATGGTTTTGAATTTGTCGATGTGCTCGATTTATTTAATCGCGATCCAGGCACTGAAGCCGTTGTCATGATCGGCGAGATCGGCGGCAGCGCGGAAGAAGAAGCTGCGGCGTGGATCAAAGCAAACATAAAAAAGCCAGTGATCGGCTTTATCGCAGGTCAAACCGCGCCGCCGGGCAAGAGAATGGGACACGCCGGCGCGATTATCTCCGGAGGCAAGGGTACCGCCCGTGAAAAGATTGCGGCGATGAAAGCGGCAGGGATCAGAATGTCGGACTCGCCGGCAACCATCGGCCAAACAATGCAGGAGGCTCTAGCGAAATCATGACTGAAGTAACGCTGTCGATTATTAAACCCGATGCGGTGCAGCGAAATCTCATTGGCGAGATTCTCCGACGCTTTGAATCGGCCGGGTTGAAAGTGGTGGGGGGAAAGTTGCTCCGGCTCTCGCCGGAGCGCGCGCAGGCGTTCTATGCGGTGCACAAGGAGCGACCATTTTTTGCCGGCTTGTGCACGTACATGTCTTCCGGTCCAATTTTCGTCTCGGTACTCGAGGGCGCGGGCGCCATCGCCAAAAACCGAGAGATCATGGGCGCCACCGATCCAGCTAAAGCCGCCCCAGGCACGATTCGCAAAGATTGCGGTACGGACGTCGAAGCCAATGCAGTGCACGGTTCCGATGGTCCGGAAACAGCCACCACTGAGATCGCTTTCTTTTTCAAACCGGAAGAGGTCTTTCGATCTTCCAAGTAGACAATCTGCCGATTCACGATCGCTCTGTGTGAAGCCAAATATCAAGGATTTGAGCTACAACGATTTTGAAGCCTATCTGCTCGAGCGCAAGCAGCCGGCTTACCGCGCGCGGCAGGTATGGCAGTGGCTGTACCAGAAACGCGCTATTTCGTTCGCTGAAATGACCAATGTCTCGGGAGCTTTCCGTGAGCAGCTAGCGGCAGATTTCAGCATCAGCCGGCTGGCAGTCGAGCGCAGGGCGGATTCCGCCGATGGCACCGTGAAGTTTCTGTTCCGATTGGCCGACGATCGCAGCATTGAGAGTGTTTTGATTCCGGAAACAAACCGACTGACGCTTTGCATTTCAACTCAGGTCGGTTGCGCTTTTGGTTGCGCGTTTTGTGCTACTGCGCTTCTGGGCCTGAAGCGGAATCTTCGGGCCGGCGAAATTATCGATCAGATCCTCGAAGCGAGCCGGTTTCTGACGGAAGACCGGCGGATTAGCAATGTAGTGTTGATGGGCATGGGAGAACCGCTGGCGAATTACGCGCAAACGCTCAAGGCCCTCCGAGTGATGACCGACAACTGCTGGGGCATCGGCATCTCGCCGCGACGAATCACCCTATCGACCGTTGGACTGGTGCCGCAGATACGCAAGTTGATGGATGAAACTAACGTGAGTCTGGCGATTTCGTTGCATGCCGCCACTGACGAGTTGCGCAGCCAGTTAATGCCGGTAAATCGTAAATACTCACTACGGCAGCTGATGGATTGCTGCCGGGCGCTGCCGATTCCGCGGCGCAAGCGCATCACCTTCGAGTACGTGCTCTTGCGCGGCGTCAACGATTCGGCCGCGGACGCTCATAGTTTGGCGGAACTGCTGCGCGGTGTTCGCTGTAAGATAAACTTGATCCCCTTCAATCCGCATCAGGGCACCCATTATCAACGGCCGGAAACCGAGCATGTCGAGGGCTTTCAACAGATTCTTTCCTCCTATGGGCTGCAGGTCAATGTTCGCCGTCCGAGAGGCGATGACATTGCCGCTGCCTGCGGTCAGTTGCAAGGTGAAACAATCAAGGAGACAGAAGGCGCGGCCGGTCACTGCTGAAATCATCGAACAACATGAACAAACAAATCGTCGGTGTGATCGGCGGCAGCGGCCTTTATCAAATCGAAGGCTTGCAGCACGTCCGGGAACTTGATGTCAGCACTCCTTTCGGGAAACCTTCGGATAAATTCATTCAAGGATTGCTGGGTGAGACGGTATTATTGTTCCTGCCGCGTCATGGCAGAGGGCATCGCTGGTTACCCACCGAGATAAATTTTCGCGCCAATATCTTCGGCATGAAAAAGCTCGGGGTTGAGAGGATAATCTCGGTGAGCGCGGTCGGCAGCCTGCAGGAAAAGATCGCCCCCGGTCACGTGGTCATACCCAACCAATTCATCGATCGCACGACACAACGACCGAGCACCTTTTTTGGCAAGGGTGTAGTCGCTCATGTCAGTTTGGCCGATCCGTTCTGTAAAGAACTCTCGACTGAGTTGGCCAATGCGGCCAACGCGGCGGGGGCTACCATTCACCAAAGCGGCACCTATCTTTGTATGGAGGGGCCGCAGTTCTCAACTCGCGCGGAATCGCATCTTTATCGCAATTGGGGCGCCGACATCATAGGCATGACCAACCTGCAGGAAGCCAAATTGGCTCGAGAAGCAGAGATCTGTTTCGCCACTTTAGCGTTGGCTACCGATTATGATTGCTGGAATGAATCGGCTGGTGATGTGGAAATCGACCACGTGCTGGCGGTGTTACAGCAGAACGTCGATTTGGCGAAAAGGACCATCCGGGAGGCGATTAAAACTATCAGCGATGCACGCACCTGTGGCTGCGCCTCCGCCTTGAAAGCCGCGATCATCACCGAGAAATCCAAAATCCCCAAGAAAGTACGGCGTGATCTGCGCCCGATCATTGGCAAATATCTATGAGCATCTTAGTTGTTGGAACAGTCGCTTTCGATTCAATTGAGACCCCGTTCGGATCCGCTGAGCGGATTCTCGGCGGTTCGGCATCCTACTTTGCGTTGGGCGCTAGTTTTTTCGCTCCGGTAAGGATCGTTGGTGTAATTGGTCAGGACTTTCCGCAAGAATATTTGGAGCTGTTTAGCCAACGGCAAATCGATCTCGAGGGCATTAAAAAGGCGAGCGGCGATACCTTCCACTGGCGCGGCAGATATCACGAAGATATCAACGTGCGCGATACGCTGGAGCTTCATCTTAATGTTTTGTCCGGTTTTGTGCCGGATCTTCCGGAGCGGTACCGAGACGCCGAGTATGTTTTTCTCGGCAACATCGACCCGTTGATGCAGCTCGAAGTGCTCAATCAGATTCGCCGCATGCGCCTGGTGGTCTGTGACACGATGGATCACTGGATACGCGAAAGCCTCGACGGCTTACGCCAGGTGCTAAAGCGCATCGAAATGCTGGTAGTCAACGATTCCGAAGCACGGCTTTTAAGCGGGGAGAGCAATATCGTGCGCGCGGCGCGCGCGATACTTAAAATGGGCCCCAAGGTCGTACTCGTCAAACGCGGCGAATACGGTGTACTGCAGTTTTCCGATTCATCGATTTTTGCTACCCCGGCTTATCCATTGGAAGAAGTGTTCGATCCTACCGGCGCCGGCGATTCTTTTGCCGGAGGCTTTCTCGGGCAATTGGCTCGCTCGGGGGACTTGACTCAGCAAGGTATCCGTCGCGCGATCGTCTATGGCACTGTCGTGGCTTCCTTCACCGTGGAAGATTTTGGCGTCAAACGGCTGGCCAGCATTGCTATGCAGGATATCGAAGAACGCTACCGAAGTTTTGCGCAACTCACCGATTTTCACACTTGATCTGATGGACCTTTCTATAGTCATCCCGGTCTTCAATGAAGAGGAAAATGTCAAGCCGCTCATCGCCGAAATCGAGGCCGCGCTAAACTCTCTGGGCAAGCGTTATGAAATAGTCATTATCGACGACGGCAGCCGGGACAGTACTTTCCAAATTCTCGCAGAGATTTACGAGATTGACCCCCACCTTCGGGTTATCCAACTCAAGCGAAACTTCGGACAAACCGCCGCATTGGCGGCTGGGCTTGCGCATGCAACGGGTGAAGTAGTGGTAATGTTGGATGGCGATGGCCAGAATGATCCGGCGGATATTCCAGCCCTTTTGGTAAAACTGGAGGAGGGCAATGATATTGCCTGCGGCTGGAGGTACCGTCGCCGAGACCCATTTCTCAGACGCCGCCTGCCATCAATGATCGCCAATTCGCTGATATCTTGGACGACTCAGGTCAAACTCCACGATTACGGCTGCACGTTGAAGGCGATGCGCAAAGACATCGCCAAGAACCTGAAGCTTTATGGCGAAATGCATCGCTTTATCCCTGCGATTGCGTATGAGCGCGGCGCAAAGATCGCCGAGCTGAAAGTCAATCACCGGCCCCGATTACACGGCAAATCGAAGTACGGCATTACCCGAACGGTACGGGTGATTTTAGATCTCATGACGGTCAAGTTTCTAATGAGCTATTCGACCCGGCCCTCGCATATCTTTGGAATCATCGGTATCGGCAGCGGCGGCATAGGTTTTCTGCTTGGTCTTTATCTCACGGTTCAAAAGTTTGTGTATGATATGGAAATCGGCGGCAGGCCTCTTTTATTACTGGCGGTCATGCTAATCTTTGTCGGCTTCCAATTCGTCACCATGGGGCTGCTGGGAGAGATGTTGTCGCGCACTTATCATGAGTCCCAGGACAAGGCGGTGTTTGTTGTCGGTCAAATTCTCGGCGAGAGGAGCTGTGCATGAAACTTTCGGTCATAGGAACCGGGTATGTTGGATTGGTAGCAGGAACTTGTTTTTCCGAAACCGGCAATGAAGTTATTTGTGTCGACATAGATGAGGCGAAAATAGCAACCCTTCAGCAGGGGAAAATCCCGATTTACGAGCCTGGATTGGAAGAGATGGTGCGCCGTAATGCCGAGGAGCAACGTTTGCTGTTTACCACCGATGTGACTTCAGCGGTGCGAAACTCGTCGATCATTTTCATCGCCGTGGGCACGCCGCAAGGCCTCAATGGTAACGCCAATCTGGAATATGTCCGTAACACGTCCAAAAGTATTGCCAAAGCTATGGACGGCTTCAAAATCATCGTCACCAAGAGCACTGTCCCGGTCGGCACCGCGGATCAAATTCGGCAGTGGATTTCCGAAGAAACATCCCATCCATTTGCCGTGCTCTCCAATCCCGAATTCATGAAGGAAGGCGCTGCGGTAGAGGACTTCATGAAACCGGATCGGGTCGTTCTCGGCGGCGATGACGCCGAAGCTTTGGAAATCGTCAAAGAGCTCTACGAACCATTCCTGCGCACCGGCAATCAGATACTGGTGATGGATAGCCGTAGCGCTGAGATGAGCAAGTATGCCGCCAACGCCATGCTTGCGACCAAAATTTCGTTCATCAACGAAGTTTCGCGCTTATGCGAGTACATGGGCGCCGACATCAACGATGTGCGTCGGGCGATCGCATTGGACCGGCGTATCGGCCAGCATTTCATCTTCCCGGGAGTAGGTTATGGCGGTTCCTGCTTTCCCAAAGATATCCGAGCGATTATCAGCATGGGCGGCGACCAAGAAGAGATGTCTCTGATGAAGGCGGTGGAACAAGTTAACGAGCGGCAAAAGAGAGTTTTGGTCGAAAAAATCAAGCGCCGTTTCGGTGCAAAGCTTTCAGGCAAGATCTTTGCGGTTTGGGGGCTAGCGTTTAAACCGCGCACCGACGACATGCGCGACGCCCCGGCCATTGTCGTGATTGAAGCGCTATTGCAAATGGGTGCTCGAATCCAGGCATTCGATCCCGAGGCAACGGTCGAAGCCAGAAAAATATTCGGCGACCGAATCGTCTATGCCGCGCGAAATTACGATGCGCTGGACGGCGCAAGCGCTCTGCTGGTGCTTACCGAATGGAACGAGTTTCGCCGGCCGGATTTCGAGCGCATCAAGGAACTACTCAAAGAGCCTATTATTTTCGACGGACGCAATATCTATGATCCCGTGGACTTAAAAAAACTTGGCTTCGACTACTACTCGATAGGACGCAAAAATGGCTAGATATCTGATCACCGGCGGCGCCGGATTTATCGGCTCTCATCTCTGTGAGAGCTTTCTCAATCAGGGACACGACGTGATCTGCATGGACAACTATTCGACCGGAGCGGAGCAGAATATCGCGGGCTTCGCTGCCAACCGCCGGTTCACCTTCATGGATCATAACGTCAGCCGGTATATCGAGGTCCAGCAGCCGTTGGACTTTGTTCTTCATTTTGCCTCGCCCGCAAGTCCGGTGGATTATCTGGAACTCCCCATTCCAACCCTGAAGGTCGGCTCGCTCGGAACCCATAATGCGTTGGGCTTAGCGAAAGCAAAAAGTGCGGTGTTTTTACTGGCTTCAACTTCGGAAGTTTACGGTGATCCGCTGGTTCGTCCTCAGCATGAAGAATATTGGGGCAACGTTAATCCTGTGGGTCCCCGGGGGGTGTACGATGAAGCCAAACGTTTTGCCGAAGCCATAACAATGGCTTACCACCGCTATCACGGGCTCGATACGCGCATTGTACGAATCTTTAACACTTATGGACCGCGCATGCGCATGCAGGACGGCCGGGTCGTGCCGAACTTTATCCTCCAAGCTCTCAAAGGCGAGCCGCTTACCGTTTACGGTCAGGGGGAACAAACCCGGAGCTTTCAATATGTCGATGATCTGGTGGCGGGGATCGGCCGCTTGCTGGAATCCGCCGAGCACTACCCGGTGAATATCGGCAACCCG
>JAICEJ010000241.1 GCA_025924215.1 Candidatus Binatia bacterium | reverse complement strand
GTCGCGAGAAGCTGGCCCGATTGCCGGAGCAGCCGGAAGACGCGCTGCTCGAAAGTTTAGCAACCCTTGGTATTCCGGCCGATGCCCGGCAGGATTATCTTTCGCTTCACCTCGTGGCCCTATCGGGGTGGGCGGGCTTCATCAAATGGCGCGCCGATCAAAGTGAATATGAATGGCAGCTCGCCTACCCCATCGATCTGGCGCAGTATCTTGCGGTGCGAGTTTGGTATGAACGTGAGTTGGTGCAAAAAGCCTGTCGTGAATCGCTCGGCATCGACGGCAACATCGATGCAATATCGACTGAGATGCAGCGGCGCGACAACTCATCTCCGAAATATTTCGGCCAAGCACAGGAGCATACCCCGGCAGCTCTCGTCGGCGCCTGGCGCTTGTCCGCACTTGCCCAAGCTCTCGGGCATGATCTCGGTATTCTGGCGCAAAGCGAGCCTGGCAAACTGCTGACACTGCTCGAGTGGATCGATGGATTTCCTGAAGCGGACCATGGGCCCATATGGCTCAAGGCGTTCGAGGCGGGATACCAGGAAGAACTGCTGGGGAAGCTCCCTGTAAATCTCGATCAAGCCAGCCAAGTCGCTTCGGGTCGAAGCCCATCTGCGCCAGCCGGGGAGCAAAGCGAATTGCCGGGTGAAATAAAAGTACGTCATCAGGCGCAGGCGGTGTTTTGCATCGACGTCCGTTCGGAGTCGATCCGGCGTCACTTGGAAGCGATTGGCGATTACGAGACCTTCGGCTTCGCAGGTTTTTTCGCCGTCTTCATCCGCTACCAGGGCCTCGGCAGCGATCATGAAACCGATCAGTTTCCGGTAATCATGAAGACTAAAAATTTGGTCCGCGAGATTCCCCGGACCTACCAAGGCCAGTATTTATTCAGACGCCGGCACCGGGAAAAGCTTCTCGAAACCGGACACACCCTGCTCTACGATCTTAAGGAAAATGTCGTCACCCCGTATGTCATGGTGGAGTCGCTGGGCTGGTTTTACAGCCTGCCCTTTGTCGGCAAGACCCTTTGGCCAACCTGGTATAAAAACGTCATGAGCTGGCTCCGGCGCAAGCTGGTCCCGCCGGTCGCGACAACTTTGACTGTAGACAAACTGTCACGCGAAGAAGTAGAGGAAATGCTGGCGGCGGAACAGCGCGCCATTACCCGCCGCGCGCTGCAGGAAAATTTCGGTGAGCGCCATCTGAATCTATCGTTGGAACGCTTGGAGTTTCTGCGTCGGCGGGCGCTCGGACACAGCGCCGGGGAACCATCGCCGCAGGCGCGCTCCACCGCGCTTTCCCGCGAAGAAGAAGCGGCCTTTGTTGAAGATCTCAGGCGAAACCACGGCATCAACCCGGGCGCATCATTTGCTCGTATGGAACGTATCACCCGGACCGGGTTCACTCTCAGCGAGCAAGTCTTCACCGTGGAAACCGCGCTAAGAATGATGGGCCTGACGGGGAACTTCGCCCGTCTCGTGCTTTTTTGCGGCCATGGCAGCACCTCCGAGAACAACCCCTTCGAAGCGGCTCTCGATTGCGGCGCCTGTGGCGGCAATCCAGGCAAACCCAACGCGAGAGTGCTAGCGATCATGGCGAACAAACCCCTCGTGCGGGAGCAGCTCGCCAAGAATGGCATTGCCATTCCGCAGGACACCTACTTCATCGCCGGACAACACAATACCACCACCGATGATATCGATCTCTTCGATCTGGAAGATCTCCCCCCCACTCACCGAAAGGATCTGCTCCAATTAGTCCGCGATCTTGAATCGGCGGGAGCGCGCAACAGCCAAGAGCGATGCGCTCGGTTTCCCGAGATCAAGGTAAGCCTGGGGACTTCGAAAGCCCGGCGCGCGGTGCAGCGCCGAAGCGCCGACTGGAGCCAGGTTCGGCCCGAATGGGGGCTATCCGGCAATGCCGCATTTATCATTGGGCGCCGCGCTTTGACCCGCGGCACCAATCTTGACGCCCGAGCCTTTCTGCATTCTTACGATTACCATGAAGATCCGGACGGCCGCTTGCTCGAGGTCGTGATGACCGGACCGCAGATCGTCGGACAATGGATCAATATGGAGCATTACTTTTCCGCAGTGGACCCGGAGAGCTACGGCAGCGGTAGCAAAATCTACCACAACGTAGTCGGCCGCTTTGGGATTATGTCCGGTCCCCAGAGCGATCTGCGCACCGGCCTGGCCTGGCAGACGGTCATGAATGGAATGCGGCCCTATCATGAGCCGATGCGGCTCGTGACCCTGGTGGAGGCGCCCAGGGAAAGAATCGATAAAATCATCCGCAACCAACGCCATTTGAAACGACTGTACGATAACCAATGGCTGTATCTCATCGCCATCGAGCCTGAAGAGCAGCTGGCTTACCGGTACGTTCCCAAAGAAGGATGGCAGGCTGTGAAACCAAACTGTTCATCTCGTGCCCAGAGATTCGTTTGAAAGGAGATCAGCATGAGCAATCTCACGCTTCATCCGATGAAGGAAATCAGGATTATCATCCAGGGAGAGCACTTAAAATTCGCAACCGACTTGCTCGACAACAAGGCTACTGGATATACCATCATCCACAACATTTCCGGAAAAGGGCACCACGGTTTTCATACCGCCCATCCGATGTTCAACGAGATGGACAGCATCATCATGTTGATGTCAGTCGTCGCACCTGAGAAAGTAGAGCCGATTTTGGCTGGCTTGAAACCTCTGTTCGACCGCTACACGGGAGTGATGTTCGTCTCAGACGTTGCCGTCAGCCGCGCAGAATACTTTTCTCCAGGATCGGCGCGGAAGTAACTGTTTGTAACACGCGGCGAGTTGTCAGAAGAACATTCCTTCAGTGGCCGCGAGTACTTCTTCCATTGATTTCATCCGAGGCTAAACCGCACGCAGCTTGAGATCCATGCAAGCTTCGTGCATTTGCACTTACTTCTGATCGCCGACTCCGAACCTTCATCGAACCGGCCTATATCCAAGTCACATCACGCACGTGAAACGGAGTTATCGCACTTGACAGAATTTTCTCCGTTTCGTACGGTCGCGAGTACGTGATTGGAGGTGGATCTCAGGACGTTAATGTGCCCTACCTCTTTTTTACCCGCCGCTGCGAGGAGGACGAAGATGGCTTGGACGATTGAATTCCAATGCGCTGAACATCTTTCAAAGATGGAATTTTGAAATCGTTGGAACTTTCTAAGAGGTGATAAGGAGCTTTACGATGGACAACGTCGAACCCAAAGGCGCAGCTCACTGGATCGACCATTTTGTCGTCGGCACCAACGACATCGTCGCCTGGACTGACTGGGCGGTGAACGGCATCGGGCTTACGCGAAGACCGTTTAGGGGACTGACCACGGCGTCACGCAAAAAGAATATGAAGATAATCTGCTTTCTCTGGTGGGAGGGGGGATCGTGTCGCATCGGCGCGTTTCTCCAGCCCGAGATCTATCCGCCGGCAAAAGAACTTGGCCAAGAGCTGCCGCGTTGCGGCTTTTACATCCGTCCGGAGGATATCGCCATGCACCTGCGCCGGCTCGATCGCTACAAGATTCCGCACACCGACCCGGTGAAGACAACTGCCGAAGGCGACGAGGGCACGGCCATCTACATCGCCGACCCGGACGGCAATCAATATGAGTTCTGGGCGCCCGCGCAGATGCCCGAAGGCGCCATGGAAATCGCCACCGACGAAAAAGTCGGCCGCATCAGTCATGCCGTCTATGGTTGCCGCGACCTGGCCAAAACCGCAGCGTTCTTTGAAAAATATTGTGGCGTGCAAGCTGAACAGAATTCCAAAACGGCCGAGGGAACGCTGGTGCTTCGTTTACGCGCGGGCGCCCGGCTAATTTACAAGTTGGTAGATAAAGTCGACGAGCGCGTCGCCGGACACGGCCCATGGTGGGACATGCACACCGCGCTGACTGTGCGCGAAGAGGAATTCTTTCCCAACTACCGGCGCATGTGGGACGGACTCCCGGAAGAAGAGACCGACAAAGCAAATGCGAATCTGTCCATCGAGCAGCAAGAGGCGCTTCCGGCGCGCACGGGCTTGCACCGGAGTCCGGTGGGACTCAAGTGGAAAGAGATTTGTGAACGGGGCGACGAGTTTTACGATTGGGACGCCCACGCTTTTCATTTTATTGGCGGCATGCCGTTAAAAGATGGCTCGCTGGCTTTATACCAACCAAAGGAACAGGAAGAGTATTTACGTGAGCTCGCCGAGTCGCTGAAACGATGACGATCATCTTGATCGTGTCCGGGCGAAAAGACGTGGTCGTGCGGCAAGACAAGGCGAATTCTGAACGCAGAAAACGGCAGTAGAGAGAGGGAGAGTTCGGGATAAACATCGCTGACGCGCTCGCCACGTGCAGCGCCTTTCTTCCAGACGAACACGCCTTTAATCTACGAGGATGCACTCAATGATGACCGACCCCAAGTTTGTTGACGTTGATGGAATCAGGACGCGGTATTTCGACAAGGGCAGCGGCGAAGTGCTGCTACTGGTTCACGGCAGCCACATGGGAACACCCGACGCATGCGAAAGCGCCATTGACTGGGAGTTTAATTTCGACGTTCTCGCCCAGGGGTTTCGCGTCATTGCCATGGAAAAGCTTGGCCAAGGATATACCGGCAATCCGAAATCCGACGCCGACTACACCATGGCGGCGACGGTCAAGCACGCGGCGGGTCTGTTACAAGCACTCGGGCTGAAGAATGTTCACGCCATTGGCCACTCGCGCGGCGGCTACGTCGTCACCCGGCTGACACTGGATCATCCGGAACTGGTTCGCTCGTGTGTCATTGTCGACAGCGGCACGCTTGCGCCCGGGCCCTCGAAGACGGAATTCATTATGGCCAACGCGCCCAAGCCGCGCCTCAGCCGCGCAAGCCAGCGCTGGTGCATCGAGCATTACTCGTTCAGGCCGAAGCACATCACGCAGAATTGGCTGGATGCTTGTGAAGACATCGCCAAATCGGAAAAATACCAGGCAACCGTCAGAAAGATGGAGGACGAGGGGCTCAAAAGAAACCAGTTCTTCACCCATCTAGCTCTGCACAAAGAAGAGACTCTCAACTGGATTATGCACGGGAAGCTAACGCAGCCAACGCTGTTAATCTGGGGCTACAACGATCCGACCGCCGAGCTCAAACGCGGCCATGCGCTCTTCGAAATCATCGCCGACAGCAATCCCAAATCGGAAATGCACATCATCAATGAGGCCGGCCACTTTTGCTACCGGGAACAACCGGAGACATTCAACGGAATAGTCAAAGCGTTCGTTGAAAAATCCGCGAGAATCTGATTTGCGGATTTGAATCTCGGGTGAAGGTAAATTGTTGGACGAGGTAGATATCGCCAAATTGACTCTGCCCAGACGAAGCTCGCCGAGATATCTTATAGCGAATCCTCCGGACAAAATTCGGTATAATCCTCAACGACCCTCGTAGACTTTGGAAATAAACCCTTCCTGTTCCAATTCTAGGATCAGACTTCGATCAATAAAGTCGTCGGCCTTTAAATGAGCGGCTTGCGGCACAGTTGCGGCCAGTTGCTTGACAGCGACGCCCATTACTTTGGGATCGGGCGCCGGAACTCGCTCGTGAGTCGGTTTGTAAACTTCGAAGGTTTTGTCGAGGATCGCTCTATCTGATGTCTTGAGAAATTTTTGCATGACTCTGACCGTCAAGTCCTTATCGTTCTTTGCCGTTTTGATCCCTTCAACCCAGCCCCGCAGAAATCTTTTCACGAGGTCTCTCTTCGCGGATAAGAACGATTTACTCACGATTATCGTACTGCCGGGATATTGGATCGGTAGTTGACTGAGATCGATCAATTTGTGAAAGCCCAGCTTCTCCGCTTCGAACGCGGTGTCGCCTGTGACAATGGCGCCGTCGACAGCGCCGATCTTGAGCGCCCCAAGCCGTTCGGGTAAGCCGCCGGTTTGAATTACGGCAACGTCACGATCCGGCGCAAGGTTGTGGTGCCTCAAAGCCTCTCGTAAGACTAAATCGGAGAATGAGCCGTATCGATCACTGCCGATTTTCTTCCCTTTCAAATCCTCCGGCTTTTTAATCGAGCCGCGAGTCATCACGACGTGCAGCAAACGATTGGATGCCACCCCGACCGCAGTGAGCTCCGCACCTCGCGCCCAGGCTGTAAGCGCAGGCGCCGAGCTCATGTTGGCGATCTCGACTTGACCGGAAAGAATCGCCGGAATAATCACTGAGCCTGCCGAGATGTAGATGAGTTGAACATCGAGGCCTTGTTTCTTGAAGAAGCCTGCTTGATCTGCAATCCAGAGCGGCGCGTAATTTGGAGAGAGCGCGGCGAAAGGAACTTTAAGTGTTTGAGCAACTGAAGGAACAGCGGCGCAGCCAAGACAAACAAAAACCAGTGCAATCTTTAACCTTAATTGCCTGACGAAACCCGCAAAGCTCATGTTCCGGAAGCGCGCTGCCGAGCGACCCTGTGGGAGGTAAATGTGAGATCCTCGGATCGCGCCACGGTTACATTGAAATTATAGGCATTGGATCGGAACTGGTGCAGTGCAAACGGCTGAGACTGAGGATGGACACCGTGGATACAATCTTCCAGCACGAGCGTGTAG
This sequence comes from Candidatus Binatia bacterium, assembly GCA_025924215.1. Lineage (GTDB taxonomy): Bacteria > Desulfobacterota > Binatia > UBA9968 > UBA9968 > WHTF01. The sequence continues at coordinate 766 of JAICEJ010000241.1, read as the reverse complement.
TAGTTTCTAATGTGAAACCCGATAACCGCATGGTAAACACAGTTGCTCGAGCCGATGCCAGTGACCACGATTTTATCGCGGCAAGATTGCAGATCGAGTTTCTGGAGGACCGTTTCCATCGTCGTTTTATAAAAACAATCGTGCGAAGTCTTTTGAACGACATTTTCTCCCGGTAGCGGTTTAAGCTCTTCGACGAAATCAGCTCCCGGGCTGCCGATCAACAATCCATAAGGCCGCCCGAAAACGGTGAACTCGGGATGGTCCTTAGTTCTGACTGATTGCACATGGATAATTTTCCCGTTGAGCGAGCGGAAGCGATCGAGCAGGCGGCGGATATTGCCGATCACCGGCTTCACACCCGGGCCATGCCGTTCGCAGCCTTCGACTTGCATATCGACGATCACTAATGCCGTCGAGTCCGAATCCAACTCAATTTTCGTTCGCTCTTCCATGCTGACCCTCCATGGCTTAGTTCGCGGCGAGTATTTCATGCCATCCGGAATTGTCAACGTTGTGCGCGAACCTTCAAGCGGACGAAAGTTCACAACCTCCGGAATGCCAGCTCATTGCACGGTCACGAATTCAAGTGCGGCTGATGAGGGAGAGAATGGCTGGCACGAGAGGCGGCCAAGAACACGGCGCGCTGTTTGTGCGTAAAACCTGAGAAACTCATTCGATCGAGGCGTCAGCTTTTTGTTCGGTCGAGATATTTCAATGATCTTAGAGAGTTGTTGGTGAGCGTCTCAGGGGTCAGGCAGCACTTCTT
>JAICEJ010000240.1 GCA_025924215.1 Candidatus Binatia bacterium | reverse complement strand
TGAGAAACACCGGGTAGGACTGAAAGGAACTCAGCGACTCGCGGATCAGCTGTCCCTGGAGAGAGACCCCGACCGTGCTTCCCGGCCAGCCGACCCAAAGATGTTCCATACTCAAAGCCGGCGTTCGTCTGCGCGACTGCATGAATGACGCCAATCCCGTGACCAGGCCACCGGCGCTTTCATGGAAAGTTATCTTTCCGTTCTCGACCTTGACATTGAAGGGCAAGCGATTCGAGACGATAACTAGTCGTCGTTCGGACAATGCCGAGTGTATCAAACTCATTTGTGGCTTGTTTTGAATCACCCGTCACTCATGCCTTGGGCCAGTGAGGTTGCTGAATGAGCTGCGCGCAAGTTTGCTCTAGAACAATATCACTTCAGCGGCGCTTGTCACGCACATAAACGCCTAATCTTCTGCTCGATCTTTAAGTAATGGCCCGAACCACCTTCAATCGAGTAACTATTGTGAGTCGCGCCCGAGAGTATAGCCAACTCCGTTTTCTAATCGCAAAAAAACGACTGAAAAAACCTTCATTATTCTTTCGTCAACATTCTCACATGGAACGGAAAACTTCCTTTAAATTTAACGAGATAGCTCCGCCTTTCCGGGGTATGGCATATGCGTTGCTCGTTGACAATCCGGGCTTCATTCACCGCCTATCCTGGAACTCTGATAGACTGGTGAGCGGGGGAAAAGGAGGCATCATATGCGCGCGCAGGCGAATACAGATAGCACATTAGGAGATCTCGTAGCGGCAGTGACCGAGGAAGTTAAACCGCTCTCCGGCAACAAGCGTCGAGTGAACCTGCTGGTCTCATACATTCTGCAGGATCTGTTTCTCAGCTCTCGGGTCCGCTTCAAAAACAGATTTATGGACCGGCAAGCCGTTAGACGTCAGAAATGGCCGGCTGTCGCGCTCGGTACACTCCTACTTGTCTCTCCCAGTCCAGCTTTGGCCGGTGCGGCAAGCGATCAGTTAAAACAATCGGTAGAAAAAATCCAGACTATTTTAGCTGACCCATCGCTAAAAGGGGACGCCATGAGCGCGAACCGGCGGCAGAAGCTCAAGGAAGCCGTCCATGAAAGATTCGCCTTCGATGAAATGGCGAAGCGCTCATTGGGCTCCCAGTGGCAGAAGCGCACTCCGTCAGAGCAACAGGAGTTTGTCAGGCTGTTCACGGATCTGCTCGAAGGCGCCTACTTAGGCAAACTGGAAGAGTACAGCGGCGAGAAAATTCAGTTCGTCAACGAGCGGCAGGAAAAAGATTTTGCTGAAGTCAACACAAAGCTAATCAACAGAAAGGGTGAAAACTTTGCGCTCGATTACCGGCTTCTCAATATGAACGGCGAGTGGAAGGTTACCGACGTTGTCATAGAAAACATCAGCCTGGTTAATAACTACCGCTCGCAATTCAACAGAGTGCTGGCTAAATCATCATTCGAGGAATTAGTGCAGGCGATGAAGCAAAGGAAAATAACCGCTCCGGTAGCGAGCAATTAGGCCGACGCAAGACTACGATCACTGATTCTGACGCTTCGCAGAGTTCGCGATAGCTTGGAGCAATATTGTAAGTTTAAAATCAGGAGGTTCCGATGAAAAAACTTGTCTTACTAGCGCTGCTCATAACAGGTCTCACGCAGTCGGGATGCGAGTTTCTCGCAGGAACTTTGGTAGGCGCCGGGGCCGCTGGAGGCGGTTACGAGTATCAGGCCTACCGGCAGATGCAGCAGTTGGAGGAGGATTACAAGAACAGGCGAATATCTCGTGAAGAATATGAAGACCGTAAAAAACAGATTGAGAAGGGCTCGATCATTTACTAACACTGCCGATTCTTAGTTTGTTCTAGGGTGCTCCCGGCGGGCGGTATCCGGCTGTTGGGAGCGCCTCTCCCCGTAAGCTATCCATGTCTCTCGCGCCAGTGTTAATTTATCGATAAAGAGTTTCGTGCCTCATCAGTCATGGTAATTTCAATTCGGTTATCTCTTCGGCTACATCGGTAGTCTTTACCTGGCAGACGTTCAATCCGTCTGTATCTTATCCGACCTAGGAGTGGTAGGATTACTTCGTACTGCCATCCGGATGAAAACTTCTGTGTTGGCTTCCATTGCAGCCAACAACGACACGCCTTGATAATACCGCCGGTCTCGTTGGGCTAGCAATTTTTCCTTGAGAACTGTGGGTATCGCTGGATTATGCCTCGGTTAAGTTCCAGCGGAATGGAGATTTCAATGATGTTAACGGTTGGAGCTAAAGTCGTTTACCCGAGCCGTGGCCCCTGTTTAATCGGCGAAGTCGTTAAAAAGGTGGTCGGCGGGCAAACCATGAAATTCTATCCTCTGGCACTACTGGATGATAGCAAAGGCGAGTTGTTCGTGCCGGTAGAGAATCTCGCCGATTTGCATCTCCGTGCATTGCTCGATAAGTGTGAGATCCCCCAACTGCTGCGCCGCCTCAAGAAAATATCCGGAACGAACAAGAAATCCGACGTCGCCAAAAACTGGCGCCAACGCAATACGGATAACACAAAACTTTTAAGCTCGGGGTCGGCATTCGATCTGGCGGTGATCATCGAATCGTTGACCAGCTTGGCCGGAACTAAATCGCTATCGCCCTTTGAGCGGGAAACCTTGGCTCGAGCTCGAACGCTATTGGTGTGCGAGATCTCGGAAGTGACGGGCGAAAGCAAAAGTGCGGTGGAAGAACAGGTTACCCAGGCGCTGCGCGCTGGAAGGCCGGCATGAGTCTTGGACCAAACCAGCGCCTTTCTCTTCCCGGCTTTCATCCGCTTGGCTTGAGCTCGCCTGCCAGACACGAATCATTCCGGTTCGCTGGACGTCAGCAAAGAAGGCTCGTATGAATCTCCTCGCGCGAATCTTGTTGGGTGCGATTGCCGGTTGGTTGACCGGAAAAGCCGCTGACGGAGAACGCGCCGCCAAAGGCCCGAGTCCCGGAAATATCCAGCTCCATGACATTATTTACGGAATCATCGGCGCGTTGATGGGCGACTATCTGTTTTTCTGGGTCGTCATCGGGAGCAGTTCATTCGGCAACTATGCGACCGCGGTTCTTGGCGCCATCACTGTGGTAGGAGCGGCTCGCCTGATTGGAGCACGGCTGCAACGTGCTCGCCGCACGGCCTATTAGACACTTCCCATCTGTAAGCAGCTAGTTGGTCAGACGTTGACGCACGCCGCGTCTTGCCCACATCAGCAGCAAGCACGACCCCGCCAGCGAGTAGCCAATATCCCACAGGGCCACCGCACTAAAGTTTCCGCTGAAGGCGGCACGCGCCAGTCGCACAGGGTGAAGCAGCGGCAACGCCTCGGCCACCCAAAGCCAGCCTGGCGCTAGTCGCTCTTCCAACGGGAAAAATACGTCCGAGAACAAAAAGAGCGGTGTCAAAAATAGAGTAAAGTAAAAGCTGAAGGAATCTATATTGGGAATGCGCAGCGAGAATGTTATGCCGATTGCGGCAAAGAGCAACCCGGTAAGCGGGATCACCAGTAACGCCCATAGAGAAGACGGAAACGGCGTCAGACCAAACAGCGCTAGAACGAAGAAGAAGCAACCACCGTAGATGCATGCGCGGGTAATCGCCCACAAGACTTCCCCGGCGAGAATGTCGTCGGGTTCTATTGGAGTTGTCAGCATCGCATCGTAAGCTTTTTCGAATGTCAGCCGTACATAAATATTGTAAGTAACTTCGTAACTGGCGCCATTCATGGCCGCAACAGAGACGAGGCCCGGCGCGATGAACGCGACATAGGAAAGTCCCTCCATCTGCGAGATGTAAGCGCCTACCCCAACGCCAATCGAAAAAAGATAGAACACCGGCTCAAAAAAATTGGGTAGCAGATTCCACATCCAGGTGCGCCGGTACATGGCTGCGTTGCGCAACCAAACCGCCAGTGCATACGCAGGCGAAAGGTTCATGAGCCGCCCTCGAGGCTAGTGCCCGTGAGTGACAGATAAACGTCTTCCAGATTTGTCGGTCGAACGATGATCGGCCGGCGATCACCGTGATCGCTATGACGTATGTGGTCAATCAGGCCGCTGGTGTTTTCCAGGTAAATCATCAGACGCTGGCCAATTCGCAGGCACTGCGCATCGGCGGCAAAGCCATCTAACAGCGCCGCTTCTTCTTCAATCGAACAATCCAGCTCGATCGTTTCCGCTGCCAGTCCCGCGATGAGTTCTGCCGGCGCGCCGGAACGAATGACTTTTCCGGCAGAAACGATGGCTACCCGGTCACATAAACGCTGCGCCTCGTCCATATAATGGGTCGTGACCAGCACGGTGGTTCCGGAGGCGCGCAACTCACGGATACGTGACCATAAAGCAAGTCGAACTGCCGGATCGAGTCCGGTCGTCGGTTCATCGAGAATCAACAGTTCCGGGCCGTTGATCAGAGACAAAGCGATCGCAAGGCGGCGCTGGAAACCTCCGGACAGACGTTTCACCGGGACGTCGGCGTGGGAACGCAGCTCGAGAAAGTCGATCAATTCCTCGGCCCGACGCGACAGCTCCGGCTCATGCAACAAATGATAGCGGCCGAATACCCGAAGGTTCTCTTTTGGCGATAGCGCCTCGATCAAGACGTTTTGTTGCAATGTAACCCCAAGGCGGGCGCGCACCGCTCGGGAATTCCGGCTGATATCCATGCCGAAAACCAGGATAGTACCGCTGGAAGGCTGGGTGACGCCGTAGATCATCCGCAATGTGGTGGTTTTCCCGGCGCCATTGGGCCCGAGCAAACCGAAACAAGTCCGAGCCGGTACTTCCAGGTCGAGATTGTCGACCGCCATACGATCGCCGAACTGTTTGGAAACGGAGTGAATCTCTATAACGGGCGCGTTAGAAGGGATCATGCAGAACCATTGCTGCTGAAAATATCTTTTAAAATCTGACCTATCTTCGCTCGAACCACAAGGTGCCCAGTACGGAGGACGGCCCAGAAGATCAATCAACTCCGGAACAGTTCAGAGACAAATGTCGCAAGGCGGAGACTAAGCTACCGACCCAAGACGTTTTTATACTGGCACCTCGCTTGCACTAATTACTTCGCGACATCTTCTGCTTCGAAATTTCTGCACAATTTAACGTTCTATTACACCGCGCTAACGCGGCTGACTATCACTGCAACTGTTCCAGACGAAAGGAGACGGTATGAGTTTAGATTTGATGAAGGAAAAAGGAGTGGGCTTGGATGAACAAAAATTTAATTGGCGCGATATCGCGGGGGTGCCGACGAGCAAGCTAGACAGCGACGCTTTTACTCGGGTGCGGATTATCCTGATGAACGGCATCGAGTCCGAGGCGCTGCGGTTCCAACACGCCTGCGCGCGCATGAATAAAGAATTGCAGCTCGCTTTGGCCCGGGTGCGGCGCATCGAACAACATCAACAAACCATGGTCAACTGGCTGTTACCCGCCGATCTTTCGCCGCTGGAAACAACCATCGGCTTTGAGCAGGTCGCTATTGAGGTGACCGCGAGCGTAGCGGAACACGAACCCGACCCGTACCTGGCCCAGGTTTACCGCTTCGGGCTGCTTGAGGATTTCGATCATATGTATCGCTTCTCTGCCTTGATGGACCGAGTTACCGGTTGTGATGCCAATAATATCCTTCAAAGTTATAGCGACATCCTGCCGGGACGCCCCACCGCCGTGGAACACCGCGCGCCGGAAGACGATTTACGCGAACCTTACGACCGCAAGAAGGCGGCGTTGATCAGCAAGCTCAACGCGGCAACGATTATGGCCGGCGAACATCAAACGCATGACTACTACATGACCATTGGCCCGATGTTTGCCGATCCCATTGCCCGCCAATTGTATGCCGAGATCGCTTCTATCGAAGAACAACATGTCACCCAATACGAATCGATCATCGACCCGGAGGAGACCTGGCTCGAGAAGTGGCTGATGCACGAGGCCAGCGAAATTTATAATTACTATAGCTGCCTGCAGTACGAGAGCCATCCGAAAGTGAAGGCCATCTGGCAACGCTTCCTCGACTACGAGTTAGGACACTTCCATCATGTTCTCGACCTGTTCAAAAAATTCGAAAAGCGTGACCCAGCCGAGATTATCCCGGAATCGCTGCCGGAGCCCATCGAATACCGAAGCCATCGCGAATTCGTGCGCAAAACATTGAGCGAGGAAGTTGATTTACGCGCGCGTAAGACCCAGTTCATCGACAAAGATGATGAAGGAGCCGATTCGCCGTCGGCGGTTTACCGCGAGCAGATGAATTCAAAAGGCTCGCCGTCCGAAACCGTCTCCGCCGGCTACCAGTGGAAGCCAGGCACCGAGTTGGCGGAAGAAACTCCCGACATCAAAAAGCTGCAAACTAAAGTTGCGTAAATAAACCAGGAGACCATCGTATGGAAACGAATGAAATGGACGTTCTGTCAGATTCAAAACAGGAAATTCTCGGTAATCGCACGGGAATTATGACCAATCCAGAACTCAGTATCGAAATGATCGAGGGAGCCAAACAAACCGTGCCAAGCTCAGAAGGCGATGCCACGGAGATGGCGGCGGTTAAGGCCGAGTATATAGAGGAGGCCGTGCCAATCGGTTCATCGCCGGTAATGGTGGAAGTTTCTGAAGACGGTAAGAGTGTCGGACAGTTCGATGGATTAGCGGTTTTGCTCGACAAGTTAGGCGAGCGGCTGGCTTTTGAAAGGCAAGGCACTCGTCTTTACGAGGCGTTCCTACAGAAATGCCAGTCGCTTAATCTCGATGACGCCTCGGGTCCGTCTGTCGAAGAACTGCGCCACATCTGCGAGGAAGAACTGGAGCACTTTCACCTGCTGCAAAACGCCATCACCGCTTTGGGCGGGGATGCCACGGTGCAGACGCCGTCGGCGGATGTCGCCGGGGTATTGAGTCATGGTGTCATGCAGGTGGTCAGTGATCCCCGGACCACCATTCCACAGACGTTGCAGGCAATGCTCACGGCAGAGCTCGTCGATAACGATGGCTGGCAGATGCTCCAAGATCTTGCCGCAGAGCTGGGTCAAGACGATCTCGAAGAGCAGTGTCGCAGAGCGTACGAAGAGGAACAAGAGCACCTGGAGAAAGTTCGCGACTGGCTGACAAGCATGACGATGGACGAAGTTTCAGGATCGACGGAAGAGGTCGATGCTTCGGAAGAGGAAGAAGATACCCGATCAGCCAAAGCATCGTCAAGGTCGCGCAAGACCAAGAGCTCGAGCGCATCTAAAAGCAAGAAGAAGAAAAAAAGGTAGCGCTAGTTCAGAGCGCGGTCAGTCATAGAGTGATCTCAACGGACGGTCGCGCAGCTTACGGGGCAGTGGGAGGACGCCAGCAGCGCGCGGAAGCAGCCGCGACCGTGATATAGTTTAAATCCCG
>JAICEJ010000239.1 GCA_025924215.1 Candidatus Binatia bacterium | reverse complement strand
CCATCGTCAAAACCGGTGGTGCTGGCTGCGCCACCGGTACACTGAGCGACGTTTTCATAAACTTTGCAGTCTTCGAAGGGGCCGGGGCCAAAGCCCTTCACCGATGCGTAAATGATCCGCGGATTGAGCCCCTGGATGGCTTCCCAGGTAAAGCCTTGACGGTCCAGTGCGCCGGGCGCGAAGTTCTCCACCAGAACATCGCAACGACGAATGAGCTCGCGAAAGATCTCTTTGCCTTTCTTAGTCTTGGTGTTAAGCGTAATGCTCCGTTTGTTGCAGTTGAGCATCGTAAAATAAAGGCTGTCGACATTCGGCTTATCGCGCAATTGGCCGCGCGTAATATCGCCGCGGCCAGGCAGTTCGACCTTAATCACGTCGGCGCCGAGCCAGGCCAAGAGTTGCGTGCAAGTCGGTCCGGACTGCACATGGGTCATGTCGAGAATACGGACTCCATCGAGCGCTTTTCCCATCGATTATTCTTCTCCTAGAAAGATTCTATTTCACCACGAAGGCGACGAAGGTTTCGGATTCTTAATATTCCGTCTCCGGGCTCTTCGTGCCGTTGGTAGTGAGTGTCTCTCTCTTCGCATACGGCGCGCTTTCAGAAACACTCATTTGTACATCGTTTGCGCCTTGGTCCCCGGCGCATATTCATTGATATCGACCCAGATGTTGACGATAGCGCATTGACCACCGGCGACGCGCTCGCGCGCTTGTTCCAGTGCAGGGCGAATCTGACCCGGCTCGCGCACAGCAATACCCCACCCGCCAAAACATTCGGCGAACTTTTCGAAATCAACGTCGCCGAGCTTATTGCCGACACAGCCGCGCTCCGGACCGTACTTGCCAATTTGGCCGCAGCGGATTTGGTTCATCGCCGAGTTGTTGCCGATCACGGCAAGATAAGGCAGGCCGAAACGCTGCGCCGTCTCCATGTCCCACGAGGTCATGCCGAAGGAGCCGTCGCCGTAGTAACACAGCACTTCTTTCTTGGGATGAACAAACTTGGTCGCCATCGCGAACGAGGTGCCAACTCCCAGCGTGCCGAGCGGTCCGGGATCCATCCAATTGCCGGCTTTGCGCGGTTCCACCGCGGTCGCGGTGATCGTAACCACATCGCCGCCGTCGCCGATGTAAACGGTGTTGTCCGTTAGAAACTCGTTGATCTCGTAGGCAACCCGGTAAGGATTGATCGGCGTCGATTCGGATTTGAACGATGGCAGAAGTTTCTCGTAAGCCTTGGCTTCCGCGCTGCGCAATTCTTTCATCCATTCGGCGCGCTTCGCGTTTCCATTGGAAGCGCGCCCGCTTGCCGCCTGCGCTACGGCGCTCAGAATCGCGCCGCAATCGCCCACCAGTCCCAGCGATATATCGCGGTTCTTGCCGACATTGCGGTAATCCAAATCGATTTGCACGACCGTCGCATCGGCACGCAACCGCCGACCGTAACCGAGCCGAAAATCGAACGGGCTGCCGACGATAAGAATCACGTCCGCCTTGTCGAACGCAAGTCGGCGCGTGCGGTTAAAGCCATGCGGGTCACCGGGAGCGAAAATGCCGCGCGCCGATCCGTTCATATAGCCGGGAATATTGAGCGCGCGGCAAAACTGCACCGCCGCGTCATGCCCTCGGCAGGTCCAAACTTGCGTGCCGAATAGCGCCGCCGGACGCTCGGCTCTGACTAAAATATCGGCGAGACGCTCGATATCCGCGGGATCGCCCACCGATTTAGTCGAGGCGCGATAGGCGCCGGGTTTTGGAACCCGCGCTCGCTCCAGCGGCACCTTGGCATCGAGCACGTCGCGGGGGATTTCCAAATAGCTCGGTCCCGGCGCGCCGTTGACGGATTCGCGGAACGCCATCGAGACCATGTCGGCGATTCGTTCGGTATGCGGCACGCTCGCAGCAAACTTGGTTATCGGCGACATGAAATCGACGTGAGGCAGATCTTGCAGCGATCCCATCTTGTGCTGGCTCAGCGCCCCTTGTCCGCCAATCATGAGAAGCGGGCTTTCGGCGCGAAACGCATTGGCGATGCCGGTCATGGCGTTGGTGGTGCCGGGTCCCGCAGTCGTCACCACGCAGCCGATTTTGCCGCTCTGCCGCGAGTAACCGTCAGCGGCGTGCGCCGCCACCTGCTCATGGCGCACGTCGATAATCTTGATGCCTTCGTCGATGCAGCCGTCGTAGATATCGATGATATGACCGCCGCACAGCGTCCAGATCACCTCGACGCCTTCGTTTTTGAGCGCCTTAGCGACAAGATGCCCGCCGGAGATGACCGGTCCGGTCGCTTCCTTTTTGGCTTCGGAATTTACTGGCGTTGCCATGGTTACCTCGTCAAGTTTTGATTTGCTTTCAGCTCAACTCGCCGTTGGACGCGCGACCCGTGAAGCATCAGCCCGATCAGCTACCGCAAAGTACGTCTATCCGCGCTGCCGATCTTTCTTGATCAGCGGCTTAACTCATTAGGTGACGTCTTTGTGAGGCTAAGATTGAAATCGAGCGGGTAGACCGCAACACGCGGGTCCGAAGCTTTCATCTGGTGCTGGCATAACCAGCGAGCGCCCGGCGCCTCTGTATATCTTCCCACCATACAGAATCGCCGCATCATGCTCAAGCGTGTTCATGCCGGCCCAACACGCTCTCAAGTCGGTGAAATCAGCGAATAGTGAAACTGTGAACCGGTCACCCCCCCCCGGACTCCTCGGAGAGACGACTTGGCGCACCTAGGGTAGTTCTGTTGCGCCCCTATGTGCGTGCGATCGAGACCGACGAACATGCACGAACTAGACTCTGGCTTTCAAAATCCCCTTAATCGGCGCGACTCCCGGCATCTCCCATTCATCCCACATCGTGTCCACCATCTTCTGGATGTGGGTGAAGTGCTCTTCTTGGAGATGATCGAAGCGGCCCTGTTTGGTGAGAAATTCTTTCACCGGAATTCGTCCCTTGCCGGTTTTGCGCGCGTCCCAGGTGTAAATGATGTTGCCGTCGACGATTTCGTAGAGCGGATAGATGCCGCATTTGATTCCCAACTCGCCGAGCTCGTTTGAGAAGCGAGGGTGATAGTCCCAACCCTTTGGACATGGATCGTAGGTGTGGATGAAGGTCGGGCCACCGATGGCGAGCGCCTTTTGCACCTTGTTGAGATAGTCCGTGGGCGGAAAGGTGGCACAGGCGGTAGCGACGTAGCGGCAGGTCGGATGGCCGACGGCCAGCATGCCGGCGACGTTCTTTTTCCAGCGCCGCTGCATGATCGGGTGCTTCGTTCCCGGGGGCGTGAACGTCGTCTGCGCGCCGAAAGTTGTCAGGCCTGTCGCCTGGATGTCGGTATTGGCGGCCGATTCGTTGTCGTACATGATAATCAGCAAGTCATAATCGCTCTGCAGGGCGGCGGAAATCCCTCCAATTCCCATATCGCCGGCGCCGAGATCGCCGGAGAAGTTAATGACATTGATCTTCTCGTCTTTGATCTTCCCCTTGCGCTTGAGCGCGCGCAAGCCCGCGGCCATACCCACGGCCGAAGAGCCACCGGCGCCGAGCTGGGTGTGCATCCAGGGCACGATCCAGGGCGTGGTCAAGTAAGAGGTGTTGGCCACATACATGCAGCCGGTCGCTCCCGTGACCACTGTGCGCGAACCCGCGACCTTGATAAAGCCGCGCATCGTCGTCGCCGACTCGCATCCCTGACAGGTGCGGTGACCAGAGGTGTAAAGCTCTTCCAGCGGAATTTTGTGAACGCCTTTGATCTTCTCGTAATCGATTTGTGGTGCAGTTGACGACATAATCGTTCCTCCTATTTTACTCCCTCAGACCGATCCAGGTTACGAATTCGTCCATCGAATCCTTCTTGGCCGCCTGTTGCGTTATATCGTACATCTTCTGCGCGTCCGCGATCGAGAGATCGCGCCCGCCCAGGCCACCCATGAAATTGACGATCGCAGGCCGATTTTTGGCCGGGTAGAGACAAGACCGGACCTCGTGCATCAGGATGCCGCAATTGTCGGGCGAGCCGTGGGCGAAATCCCTATCGACCACGCCGACCGCTTTAAAGCGGCTCAAGCACTCGCGTAGCTCCACCGTCGGGAAAGGCCGGAACCAACGCAGGTTCACGTAACCCACTTTTTGTCCCTTCTCGCGCAGCCGGCGCGCCGCCGTGCGCGCCGGAGCCGCCACCGTGCCGACGCCGATCAGGACCGCCTCCGCATCGTCGGTCATGAATTCATCGAAGTAGTAGGGGGCGGAGTAGCGATTGCCGAAGACTTCGTTGAATTCTTTATAGGCTTCCTTGATCACGCCGCGCGCCCGTTTGGCGGCCTCCCAGTTCTGGCGTCTCAGCTCCATAACCCAGTCCTCGTTGACCTGTGGGGCGACCGAGATCGGGTTGTCGGGATGAAGCCGGCGCTCGGCCAGATCGTACTGCGGGAGAAATCTCTTCGCCGCTTCAGGTGAAGGGATCTTGACCATGTGCTGGGAGTGAGTGAGAAAGGCGCCGTCCATCGCCAGCCCCATCGGCATCCTGACTTTTTTGTCCTCCGCGATGCGGTAGCCGATCAGCACGTGCTCTAAAGCTTCCTGGGGCGTTGTCACCCAGCAGAGAAGCCAACCCATATCGCGGACCGCCATCGCATCGTTGTGCTCGACGCCGAACGCTCCGGGATCATCGAGAGCGCGGTTGCCCACCACGAAAAGCGGTGGGAGACGGTCGGTCGCGGTAACGACTAGCGCTTCCATACCGTACATCCAACCCGTGCCGCTCGATCCGCCGAAGGCGCGCGCGTTCACCGAGCTGGCGTGCTTGACGATCTCGAACTGGGAGTGCTCGCTGTCCGCGATGATGTACTCCGCGTCGAATTTTCCGTCGGCGATCAGCTTCGAAAGCGCGTCCATCACCTCGGTATAGGGACGGATCGGATAAGCGGCGATCACGTCCACGTCCGCCAGGCAGACCCCCTGCGCAACGGCCTGGCAGCCGTTTAAAAGGTCTTCCCGCTCGTAGACGCCTGATTGATCTGATTTGGCTTTTGCGACTGCAACGCTCATGCTTCAACCTCCTCGGTTTTTCTAACGGGTACGATCTTTCCCTCCGGCATGACCTCTCCCTGAGTAACGGTAATGCCCTTGCCGGTTACGAAGGGATAGGAAACACGCGCCTTGCCTTTTTTCTCTTCGACCCAAGTGATGTACTCTTGGGAATCTTTTTTCCAATGCTCCCACGGGCTGTGGTCGTCCTCGAATTGCAACTCATCGACCATCACGATGCACTCTTTGACTGGACACACTTCGGCGCATTTGCCGCAGCCAACGCAATACTGATACTCGATGTCGTAGAAGCCGTCCGTGGTCGGATCGAAGCATTCGTCGGGACACTCGACCCAGCATAGGGTGCACTTGGTGCAGAGATCGAACCTGACCGCGGGTCTCTGCGTCTTGGTGGTACCGCGCTTGAACATGGCATTTCTCGATTGTCCCTTCGGGCCCATCTCGAAGCCACGCTTCACCGCCGGAACCACGGCGCCTTCTTGCATCTCGAACCACTTGGGCAGCACGGGTATCTCATGTGTCCACACGATTCCGTCGTTCGGCGTCACCGTCTTCACCCGTGGAGGTTTGGCCTCCTGTCTCAGCGACTCGTAGGCCGCCCGCGCCGCTTCGGCACGGTGTTTCTGCTTGGTCTTGTCCATCAGATAGGATTCTACTGCCTCGATGCTGATCAGGGTGGGATCGATAGCGGCGATGCCGCCTAATATGTGCTCGTGGGTCAAATCATCCTTGTTGACCCAAAGCCCGGCGAGACTGGCGTCGCCATCGAGGATCGCCAGCCGATAATTGTAGGGTTTCTTGCCGATGAACTTGAGCAGGTCATTATGCTCTTTCTTGGAAACCACGAGGAGGCAGCCGTCCTTGACCACCCTCTCATTGATCGGCCGCACGCCGTGCCAACCCCAGGGCTCGACGCCCTTGCACATGGTGTCGTCTAGGACGACCGAGATGTTCGCCTCGTCGATCTCCAGCTTGGCACCGCACTCGGCTTCCAATTCTTCCTCGGAGAGATCCGGAGAAACAAAGGCGAAGTATTTGCACGGAATCCCGTTTCTCTCCGGCGAATCGCTGTACCGGCCGTTGGAAAATGCCCTCTGGCCCATGCGGCTCGCGATCATGACAATATCGCTGCCGATCTTTTTACCCAAGTTCTTCTGAAAGATGCCTCGATAGTTGACCTCGACGCGCTTGATCATGAAATCCTCCTCTCCTTGGTAAGATTCTGGCTTTCAGTTTTTGCCGGCCGGCGAGACGACAGAACATTTTCTTCGACCTGTTCAATATGGCGCAGCATTTCGCCGCGCGCTCTTGCTTGGTCGTGTTTTTCGATGGCGGCAATGATTCGACGGTGCGCGTTGATGGAGGATTCTCGCCGCTCATCGGTCTGCAACGATTCCTCTCGGCTGCGGCTCAGCATCTCCATTAGGCCCGACACGAGTTTTTGCAGAGCTTGATTGCGCGTGGCGCGGCCGATGGAGAAATGAAGTTCGGCGTCCGCCTCTACGCCCGTTTCGCCGCGACTCACCGCGGCCGACTGCTTGGCAATAATTCTCTTCAGTTGAGCGATGTCATTCCGAGTAGCCCGCTCGGCGGCCAACGCGGCGATATGCGGCTCGATGAGTTTGCGCATTTCGAACACGTCGGCAAGGGCTTTCTTCTCGTCAATCAGTAGACGCGCGAGCGGCCCGATTAAAGATTCAACCGGCAGGTCGGCAACGAAATTGCCTGTACCGGTTCGGCTCACGACTAGCCCCTGGCTTTCTAACGCGCGAAGCGCCTCGCGCACCGAAGTTCGGCTGACCTTGAAAGTTTCAGCCAACTCCCGCTCGGAAGGGAGCTGATCGCCGGCTTTGAACCTGCCTTCCCTGATCAGTTCGTGAATCTGGCTGAAGACTTCCTCGTGAATTCTGGTTTTCTTAATAGCGCGCAGCATGAGCAGTCCGACTGTCTGCTGGTCTGACCAGTTATCGAAGATTAATCCGCTTGTCAAGCCTGCCATTGCCCAGTTTGAGTCGCAACGAATCTTAGCCGGAGAAGACTCCCTGCTTTCATCCGGAATGACAACGGAGTAGCTGATCTGTCATCTCCAACCAAGAGGATCTTTAACTAGTTAACTGAACCACCACCCTCCGATGCGCGGCGTGACTCACTGATTGTGATTTCTTTTGTAGCCGCCCGCTTGGAGGAATGAGAGCAACTCTTGACCTTGCTACTCTGGACTATTATGGATAGCTAGGCAGGCTGCTGAACAAGCCTCATAGGCTTCGTTGGGGCTCGGCCAATTCGCTTCAACGGACGGAAGCGTGCGCTTCGGCTCATCGAAGTTCGCGCGCCTTGCCCTGAGGGTTTT
>JAICEJ010000238.1 GCA_025924215.1 Candidatus Binatia bacterium | reverse complement strand
GATAGTGGTTTTAGTGTTGCTTCTCAGCGCTGCGTCATGGTTCTTGAAACGCTTCAAAGAGCGCCATGAGCCGTCGACAAAATCTTCCCGGCCATGAACCTGCGCGAGATACTATTTGTTCAGATAGAGTTTTCGCGCAGCGCGGAAATGTGCCACCGCTTCGGCTTTCTCATCTAACGACTCGCACAACAAAGCTAAGTTATAGTGGGCATCGGCGAAGCGCGGATCGAGCTCGACTGCTTCTTGGTAAGCGCGGCGGGCGGCTTGGATTTGCCGCGCATCTTCAAGCAGCACACCGAGGTTGAATTTCGGCGCCGGGTCCTTCGGTGCGCTTTCGGCGGCAGCGCGGTAGTGAGCTTCGGCTTTCTTGAGCTCACCGAGGTCATGATAAAGCTTTCCCAAATTTAGGTGCGCATCCGCCATTTTCGCGTCTTGCTCTAGCGCCATGTGGTAAGCCCGTTGAGCTTCCTTGACTGAACTCTCCTCCAACTCCACGGCCAGATCGAACCAATGTTGAGCGCTCAGTTTGCTCGCCTGCGGCTTTGCCGGAGTTATCGCCGCGTTCAGGTTTTGCACCACGGCCCGGGCATCGAAGTTAAACAAAAACTGTCCGGAGTCGGGCTGCCAGCGTGCCTTGCCGTCCCACGCGATCACTCGTCGATTGTCGGCATATATTTTCACGCTGGACAGATGTTGATCACCGGGAAGCTGGCGCTTCAACGACAACAGCATGCGGATGATGTTTTTAGATGGAACGCGCGAGTCGAGGAGACCTTTGGCTGTCTTGAGAAAGAGAACGTCCTGAAACGTAAATTGCAGCGATTTCTTCTTGCCGCGGCCGGGCTTGAGAAATCCGGCGCGGACAAAAGAGCGGATGCGACCGCCTGGAAGGTTGAGAATCTTCGCCACCTCGCCGGTGGTGAACAGTTTCATTTCTTACCGGACTGAGCTCTCTTTTTGGCCTTTTCGGGCTGGGCCGGCTTGGCCCGAACTGCCGGCTTCTTTTCCTGCGGAATTTTTTTGCCAAGACTTTCCTTGAGCGCGGCCACCAAGTCGATGACCTGGGCACGCGGAGCTGGGGGCGCGGCGATGGTGATTTGTTTGCCCTCCGCCTTGCTGTTGATCAGCTCCAGAACACGGTCGCGATACTCGTCCTCATACTTTTCCGGGCTGAACTGCTCGCTCGAAAGCTCCTCGATAAGCCTGAGCGCCAGGTTCGTTTCCGCATCCGTGACCTTGGCCGATTCTCCTTTACCTATCTCACCAAAATTACGCACTTCGTCGGCGAAATACATTGCGTGAAGCATCAGACCGTTCTGCGCCGAGCGCACCAGCACTAGATTTTCTTTGCCGCGCATGACGAACTTGGCCAAGGCAACCTTGCCGGCTTGCGCCATCGCGTCGGACAACAAACGATAAGGTTTTTCGCCCCCCTTGTCGGGGCCGAGATAATAACTCTTTTCGAAGTAAACAGGATCAACCTGTGAAAGCGGCACAAATTCGGCAATCTGGATGGCATTGGACGCCTCGTCCTCGAGCGCTTTCAACTCCTCGTCCTGGATCTTGACGTATTGATCCTTGGCAAACTCGTAGCCTTTAACCAGATCATCGCGCTCGACCACCTCATTACAGACCGGACAAAAGCGCTGTTGCCGGATTCGATTACCGCATCTGGCGTGAAGCAGATTGAAGCTCACCGACTGCGAGGAGGCGGCTGAGTAAAGTCTAACGGGAATTGATACTAAACCGAAGGAAATCGTACCGGAACCAATAGAATGCGGGGGCATGATGCTTCCTCCTTCAAGTCTAATCCAGGCTCAGGCAAAACCACGAGCGAACAAGAACCTCGTCCTGTAATATAACAGGCGCGGCAAATTTGAAATAGCTGCCGAGTTATGATTTAGTGGCTAAAATTTGTCCCGCCTAACGCGCCGAAGCGCAGAACGAGGAGAGAAAGACCCGATGAGACGTCCTCTGGCTGTTATCTTCAACCTAGTGATCTGCCTATCAATCTCGGCACTACCTCCCCTTGCATGGTCTTTGCCGCTACCTTCCGAATCTCCTCTCCAGGAACTTATTCCTCTGGCCAGCTGGCAGAAAGAATTTAAGATCACCGAGGGCAAGGACCGCGGCAAAGTCGTCCCGCTCACGTCCGAACCCGACCTTGCCAACGGCAAACGATGGAAGCTCATTTTCGGCAACTACGCCGCCGTCCATGTGGTTCGAGAACCCGGCGGCGCATTGACGATGAAGCGACTGGACTTGCCAAACAGCCGGAGCTTTATCATCTATGATTCGGCTCTGCCGGTGATGCCCAGCGACGTCAAATCCTCCGACCTCATTCAGCGAGAGACCGGTTACAAGATGTACAGTCTTGCCACCGGCAAGCTCAAGCGCTCCGGGCGCGTGACCCACCAGGTAAAGCCGGCGTCATCGTCGCAGTTCGACACTCCCGCCGGCCGTCTCGACGGCTACTATGTGGAGATCGATCACCGCATGGATATGGAATACTACAGCCAATTGCATCTGACACTCGGGCTTGGATGCCAATTGGACCAGGGACCGGTTTACGGCTCAGGGCAGTACACATTGACTAAACTAGGTGTTTTTACCGAAAGTAAAACCGCCGGAGCCGTGCTGGTTGCGCAATGATCGACAGCTTTTTGATTAGACACAGCGCAACACCCGGGGTCCGCCGAGACCAAACGATTACCGTTTAACGGATCAAACCATAACCAAAATCGTTGCTGCACGGTCGTGTATCACTTGCTGAGGATTCTGTTGAGCACGATGCCGTGAAGCCGTATTGGCTACTTCGAGTCGTCGCGATCAGAGTGGTTTCGGCTGCTCTGTCGCCGATCCTGCAATACCTTGATAAATCGCGCGCCACCTGAGCGCGGCTTCTTGCACCATCAAGCGGCACATACTATTGAATACTGTCAAACCTGGGTATGAGGACCGCCTTTCTCCTACTGATAATTCCTTTCGTCCTCAGCCATGCTGCTTGCAAACCGATGACCGCAATGATTGAAGTGCACAAAGGCAGACAAGCGCTCCTTGCCGGCAGAGCGCAGGCCGCCCTCGCTCATTTCCAACGCGCCGCCGAGCTCGACCCTGACTTCTTGTATTTCAGCACGCTCCCACAGTCCGCGGTCACCTATACCGGTCGCGCTCTTTACCAGTTGGGAAGGTTTTCGGAAGCGCGCCAGGCCTTCGAGCAGGCGACGTTACGGTTTCCAGACGATGCAATGGCGCGACTCTATCTTGGTATCGCATTAGTGCGTCAGGAGCATCGAGAACCGGGTTTTCAGGAGACTACGGCCGGACTAAAAGCCATTTACCAATGGCTCGACTATATCGAAGCCAATTTGCCCCAGGGAATTTACTGGGATAGCAATCGAGAGGTTAGATCTGAGATCGAGCGCGTTTTGAAGCAGATCACTGATCGTCGATTGAGCATCGAGCAACTGATCGAAACCGCCGAATGGGTCGGCAATCGCATGGAATGGGAGATCGACGCTGCGCGACGGGATGAGCAAATGAGCCGAAACAGGGAGTAATGCGCATCGAACTTCAAGCCGCTCGATGAAACCATTGACCGCTGGTGCCAAGACCTCAGCTCTGTTCCAGCACCATGTGAGTTTATGATTCGCCAATGTTTTATGCTTGACGCTCCTTCTGCGCCTGCCTTATTTTGTTCAAACAAGTTTTTTGCTTCGCTTGAGTGACGAACACACAATGAATCAGTCTGGAAAAGAAGCACCTCCCAGAACAGGTCGAACCGCGATCAGGCTGTCTTACGGGTTACGCGCTTCGGTTTTTTTACGGCATCGGCTCATTGGCAATGCCTTGTTGCTGATCGGCATGGCCGTCCGAATGCTATTCGGCGCTGAAGCCAGCGCAGCCTCTTTGCAATCGCTGCCATCTTCAATGACTCAGGCGGAAGTCACGCTCGCGCAAGCGTCTCCTCGGGCGAGCCGGCCCCTGAGGGTCGCTTATCTCAGCACATCGGCGACAATGGCGTCGCTGTGGATGGCTAAAGAAATCGGCGGCTTTGCCAAAGAGGGCGTCGAAGTCGAAGTTTTGTCGATGGCGTCGAGTGTCGCCATACCGGCGCTCATCGCCAATGAAATCGATGCGGTTCAAGTCTCGGCGGCACCGGTAATTACCGCTTCCTTGCGCGGTCACGACGTCGTCTTTGTCGCGGGACTGCTCAATACGATGATCTGGGACTTTTATGCGCGACCGGAACTAAAAAGCCCGGAACAACTCAAGGGCAAGCTGGTCGGCACCGACCGGCCGGCCACACCCGTGGCTTATGGCACCCTGGTCGCTCTCAAAAAAATGGGACTTACGCCGAAAGACGTGCAACTGTTTCCTCTCGGCAGCAGTGCCCAGGTCGTTGCCGCTCTCCACAGCGGTCAGATTATCGGCGGCTTGGGCGCGCCTCCCGCCAGCTTTGTCCTGGAGCGTGCCGGCTTTCGCTCCATGGTTAATTTACTGGATGTGCCCTATCAGAATGTCGGGATTGTCGTGCGGCGCAGCCGCATGGACGAGCTCGGCTCGCGCTTGGTGCCGCTCTTGCGCTCGGTGCGCGCGGGTATCGATCGATATTACAGCGACAAGCCCTTCGCCATGAAGGTCATCGGCAAATACACCAAAGAAGCCGATGCCGACGTGCTCGACAAGACCTATGAGTTTTATCGGCGCGCGGGCTTCAGACGGGAGCTGGTAATTTCCGAGCCCGGTGTTCAGGGCATTCTGGATTTCCTGTCGGAGACCATTCCCGAAGCAAAGAAAGCGGCACCGGGGCAGTTTTTCGATGACCGGTTCGTGCGTCAAGTTAACAGCGTCAAATGATCTTGCTTGCAGTCACAGTGTGCTATTCTTCAAATCAACAACAAAACTTTCCGTCTCAAGCGCTAGTTACCAACGGCTATTGGAGGTCAGATGACAACTGCAAAACGACTTCCGGCATTCGAAAAGTTTATTCAGGAACTGCGCGCTGCCTGGTCCGAATTGCCGGACATGCACGCTCGTATGAAAAAGGGCGCGAGCCTGCTGGAAGAGCTTGTCAAGGATCCTAGCGTTAAGGTTGCCGCGAAATCCTGGCCTTCCACTGAAGGACGCAAGAATTTACTTTTCTACGAAGATCCGGACTTCAATTTTGCGATCAACGGTGTCGTCCGCGTCCCAGGTCGCAAAGGAAGTATCCACGATCATGCGCATGCCTGGACGGCCTACGGTATTTTGGAGGGCACTGAAAGACTCGAACGATTCCGCCGCGCCGATGATCGGAGCAAAGAAGGTTATGCGAAATTGGAATTGGAAAGCGTCACCGAAGAGAATGCAGGCAAAGTAGATCTGGTTCCGCCGTTCGATATCCATGCCGAACAGGGCGGCCCCACCAGATCAGTGGCTATCATCCTGCGCTCGGAACGGGTCGCCGGAAAAACCACGCAGGGAAGTTATGATCTGGAGAAGCAAACCATCCGGCAGATAGACGGCCCGATTCAAGTGCCGTACGAGATGACC
Source organism: Candidatus Binatia bacterium (assembly GCA_025924215.1). Lineage (GTDB taxonomy): Bacteria > Desulfobacterota > Binatia > UBA9968 > UBA9968 > WHTF01. The sequence continues at coordinate 1,906 of JAICEJ010000238.1, read as the reverse complement.
GGCTGAGCGCAAGCGCTCTGGCCGCATTCATGGCAAGCCATAGTCCACTCTTCTCGCGCCGTCAAGCTACGAGCTTGCACGGTTCTTTATTCACCAGACTCAGTCACTTGTGTATTCGCGCCAGTTGATCGGTCGGCGCGGTTGGTCCTGATAAAACTTCACGCTGTTGTTTAATACCGCGCAGCCGGAAATCAAATGGACGGACAAAAAGAGCAAGCAGCCAGCTTTTCTCCTGGTAAGTTCCTGTCTCGCGACCAACGCAAGAAAGGCAGTTGCGATTTTCATGATTCGTCTCCTGTGAGAGTTATCACCTTGTCTAAGCAAGGCTGCGGGCTCTACGTTCAGTCGAATCAACTTCTTCACTCAGCAGGAAAACACTGGAGCCAAGGCTGCTCGCGCAATAACGAACCGCTTGGCAAACACCGTAGGCGCGAAACCGTTAAGCTGCTCGCGCAGTAACCCTTTGGGCCTAAGTTCTTTTGGAAATGTAACTGAGCGCGCTTTGGACCTGACGGTTGAGATCGGCTCGCAGAGCAAACACCTCTTCGACAGTACACTGACCTCGGCGGCAGGCTAGCGCCCTCTCGATGGACTCGAGATCAAGGCCAGGAGGTCGGACCTGGTGCAGATATTCGACCGCGCGATCGTTCGAGTCCACCCTAAGTGTGTCCCAGGTGAAAATCAGGCGCGCCGCATACAGGATTGCCCGCACATAGGGCTTGCGGTCTTTTGCTTCAAGCCGGGTTAACGCCTGGAGCTCAGGAATACGCGGCCGCCAACTTTTTTCTATGCTTTCACGTAGCGCTTGATGAACTTCAACCCGCGTCGGCCGGGGAAAGTCCGCTTTGTGATGGTCCATTATCGGAACCCCATGATCGAGTAAATCCAAACGATCGAGTATCGGCAGGCGACCCCAGCTGAACGCGGGATTGCCCCAAAAAACCGAGAGCTTTTTGCCTAACTCGGGGTGCAAACTCTTGGCTTGAATCACGAGCGCCGCGAAGTCCGATGGAGGCTCTTGGCAATTGAGCAGAAGACCCACATCGATGTCGCTGTATATGACGCTGAAGCCGCCGTGGGCGAGGCTACCAAGTTTATAGACTTCTACCAGCGAAGACCCGAGTTTAGTGTGGAAGCGCTCGGCAACGCGCGCAACGTATTCACTGATTTCGTTCATCGAGCTTGTAAAATCGATATCTGAACGCTGCTACTTGGCCATGCTAAAAAAGAGAGCGGCTACGAACCAGCTTCGAGATCCTGATCTGGAATGTTCTTTATCTCGTCTAACCAAACCGCCGCTTCGCTGTCACTGGGCGCCCGGTAGTCGCCGCGCGGCGACAAAGACCCCCCTGAGCCGACCTTCGGCGCATTGGGTATGCAACTCCGCTTGTACTGGCTGAGCTGAAAAAAACGCCAGGCAAAGACCGACATCCAGTGCTTTATTTCGCCGACGGTGTATTGGTTGCGCTTAAGCTCCGGAACATCGGGCCAGCGACCCTGAGCCCGATCTCTCCAGGAGCAATACGATAGAAAGGCGATTTTCGAAGGAGCGTATCCGAAGCGGAGGGTATAATACAGAGTGAAATCGTGAAGCTCGTACGGACCAATGATGTCTTCTGTTTTCTGGGCAAACGGCTCTCCATCATTCTTGGCCGGAATCAGCTCCGGGCTAAAATCGGTATCGAGAATCGCCCGGAGAACCTGGCTCGATTGTTCACCGAGCTGGTTTGTATCAGCAACCCAGCGAATCAGAAACTGCACCAGGGTTTTCGGCACACTGGCATTAATGGCGTAATGGGACATGTGATCTCCCACCCCATAGGTGCACCAGCCCAGCGCCAGCTCGCTCAGATCACTGGTGCCAAGCACCAATGCTTGATGAAGGTTGGCGAGCCGGAAAAGATGG
>JAICEJ010000237.1 GCA_025924215.1 Candidatus Binatia bacterium | reverse complement strand
AGGGGCTTTAACCATTCACGAGTTTGAACGGAACGATCAACAACCATTGTAGAACACCTAAGCTCAAAGCAGCCGTTGACGTTGTTGAAAAAGATCGTGCGCGCGGATAAATACCTTTTATCCTTTAAATATTTGACAATCACCGAACCGAGCTGTACCGCTAAGGCAATATCAAAGCTTTCATACTTCTCGATTCGATTCACCCGAGGTGTTATCTGAAGATTACCGATGTCAAGGCAACGTTGCATCGAGTTCCTGTAAAAGTGCCGTTGCTGTCCGAGAAAAATCACTACGTCGGTGCTTTTCACCAAGGTCGAAACCGACAAGGGCATAACCGGTTACGGTCTTACGCGCGGCGCGCAACGATTTGGGCTTCGAGAATTCGTCAATCGCGAGCTCGCCCCGTTCCTGCGCGACAAGAATCCATTGGAAACCGAACGCGTTTGGCAACAGCTCTACACCGCTTTTAATCCGCGCGGACAAACCGGTATGTGGAGCTCGGCAGTAAGCGCCATCGACATTGCGCTTTGGGACATCAAAGGGAAAAAGTACAACGAGCCGGTCTGGCGCTTGCTTGGCGGCGCCCATAATCCAGTGCAGTCGTACGTAACGTTCGGCCTCAAGCAATACAGCACAGAACAGTTGATTGAGGTGGCCAAGCAGGTAGTTGCCCAAGGGGAGAAGCGACTCAAAATGGTCGTTGCCGTCGATCCCGAAAATCCCGGCGTCGATGCGGCGCGGGTGCGCGCTATGCGTCAAGAGGTTGGAGATGAAGTGGAATTGATGATCGATGCCAATTACCTTTTCTCATTTAATCGCGCGCTGGAGCTTTGCAAGCTGGTTGAGCCCTATAACATCACCTGGTTTGAAGAACCGGTTTATCAGAATGACGCCCTGCTGCTCGCCGACTTGCGCCGACATACATCGATCCCGATCGCTGCCGGGCAAAACGAAGGTCATCGATATCGTCATCGCGAACTGATCGTCAATCGTGGTGTCGACATCGCGCAGCCCAACGTTTGTTCGGTGGGCGGTTATACTGAAGCAGTGAAGGTTGCTGCGCTGGCACAAGCGTTCAATTTGCCGATCGCTAACGGCGGTGGTTGGCCGCACCACAACATGCATCTGCAGGCGGCGATGTCGAACGGCTGGCGTGTCGAGTTTCATTTTGAAATGTGGGGTATCGGCGACAAGATCTACAAAGAGCCGCCAGCCCCGGATCAAGGCTGGGTTACGCTGCCGGAAACACCCGGCTTAGGATTGGAACCGCGCTGGGACGCGCTAAAAGAATTCGAAGAGAAATAGCCCCGGTTTGAGTATCTGTGACTTGCGATCCAACGCGATTCCATACGTGAATAACCCTAAAGCTAATCAAAAATATCAGTAGCCGATTGCCCTCCCACCGCGACTCCTTACCTTATCCTGCTTTAGAATACCGATCTCGGTTAAAACAGTCGCCAGAAATTCTCTTCTAATACTGGCGGTTTTCAAAATCGTTTCCTCGGCGTGCTTCAGTGTTATATCCGTATTTAGATCGGCGTCTGAAGAAACGTTATCGGTTACCAGAATTCCTATGAACAATTCGATCTTCGGAGTGTTGCTTCTTGAGTTGATGGTTTTGATCATATGAAACAGCTCCTGGTCGACAGTTCTCACTCGGTCCCTTTTCATTCTCTCGGCCCATTGAGTTGTCTCGACAATGACGTTCTCAACCGATGCATGGGCCGTTTTGATCCTGCCTTGCGCGACCGCTTTGTTTCGAATCAGATGTACCAAAACACCCTTTTGTTGGACCGCTGGGAACGGATCTCCGTTCATCACCATCGTAGGAGTGACTATTCGACCGACAATACTCGGATCTTCTATGGCTCCGGCACTGCCAAGAAAAACGATCTTCGGCGGACTCGTCCCGGAGATTGCAAGGATCGCTTCGATCAATTCGCCTGATCGGCTGGCATATATTCGGTTGTGGTCGATGGAAACCAGGAGAACCTTCCTGCCATTGGCGTTTTTGAACCAATTTACCCGCAACGATTCATCTGAATAGAGTTCCGGGTCGGGAATTCCTTCGGCCTTTAACAGAGAGCGAGTGTCTCCAATAAATCCAATCATCACCGTGTCGGGACTGCTAACGCCGTGCTTAGCAAAAAAATCAATAAATTCTTGCCGAGCGCTTCGTGAAGACATGAACACCTTGAGGGATTTTTTGAACGAGTCTAGCTTGTCGCGATATCTCCGTTGGCGCTCGCTATCGGTGAAACCGGCGAGATAAATCAGGCGAACGATCGTTTTTAGAGCTACCTCTCTGCCATTCTGCCCAATGATAATAAGATCATGTTGTGCCGGTGCGTGCTTTGCTGAAAACAATCGAATCTCGCCGGGCTCTTGATCTTTCTCCAGCGCAACAACAGATTCGTAGTGCTTTGGCAAGTTTGCTCGAACATCATCTTCGAGGCCGCCGTAGAATACGATTTGCGATGCGCTAAAGATCTTATCTTGATATTGCCCAAAGCGTTTAAATGTATACCATCGCTGATCCAGCACGGCGCCTTCTTTTTCATTCTTTGCGATGAGTCTCTCTGCGTGGCCAACCAGCTCCTCAGTTCGATCCTCGAACGAAATGCCAGGCGCAGTGAATTCTCGGATAGTCTCGTTTGATTGGCTTGTGAAGGATCCTTGACCGATGTCGATTCGCGCGGAATTGCATCCCAACGAGAAGATTAAGATGAGCGCAGAAAATAATGTCGCCGCGGAACGGTTCATGGGTTATCGGCTAGCAGCGCCGTGAGGGTCAACGCCAAACGGAAGCCGTAATCGGCATAGCGAAAACTTGGCGGCAGAGAGCTGCGCGCCGCACATCGGCTAAACTTGATCCGGTGACGCCATGAACCGCCGCGTGATGCGCGCCTTAACCCCGAGAGCGGCCCCTGGGGATTCCTGTCAGGAGAATAGCTGTAATAGCGATAATCATAGTAATCGCTGCACCACTCATGAACGCCTTCGCTCATGTCGTATAATCCAAAATCGTTGGGCTCGTTCATGCCGATTCGCTGCGGTCCGCCGGTCATCGTATCGTAACCGGGATACGTTCTTTGGCAAGGTGGTTCATCGCCCCAAGGATAGAGTGCGTCTTGGCGCTGACCACGCGCCGCCTTTTCCCATTCGGCTTCGCTCGGCAGCCGGAAAGCTTTGCCGGTCCGCGCGCGCAACCAAGCGCAGTAGGCTACTGCATCATGCCAGCTGACACCGACAACCGGCTGCTCGGGATCCGCAAACATCGGCTCCGACCAAAACGGCGCAGCCACAGCCTGGCGCTCCTCAACGTAGATTCTGTATTCTCTGTTGGTGACTGGAACCTTTGCAATCGCGAACGAATCGAGCCAAACCCGATGACGTGGCATTTCATTTTCCGGTCCGGCATCGCTTCCCATTAAAAAGAAGCTTGCCGGAATAGTGATCATCTCAGGCATGGCCTCGATCATCACGATCAGATTAGGTTTACCCCATTGGTGTTGTCAATGACAATCAACTTATTGCACAAGCTTTGCGGATTGCCTATAAGCAGTTCTCAAAGGACAGGAGGGTTGCATGAGGATTAGAGATATAATCGCTGCGGTGCTGGTCGCTTTGATCTCTTTATTTTGGGGGAGAGCGGCACAAGCTCAAGCAACGCCATTCTACAAAGAAAAGACCATCCGCATCATCGTTGGTTTTACCGCTGGCGGCCTTTATGATCAGTATGCGCGCATTCTCTCCCGCCATATGCCCAAGTACATTCCTGGAAACCCGAATATCATCGTACAGAACATGCCTGGCGCCGGCTCGCTGACGGCGACCAATTATGTTTATAGCGTCGCCAAGCCTGATGGTTTGACCCTCGGCATGCCCGGGAGCGGCATCTATCTCGATCAGATGTTGGGACGAAAGGAAGCCACCTTCGATGTCACTAAATTGGCATGGCTTGGCAGCGTGGACCAAAGGGATCTGGTGCTTTACATGAAAGCCGACTCACAGTGGAAATCGATTGACGACATTCTCAACATCAGCGAGCCTGCCAAATGCGGCGCAACCGGAACATCGGACTTAACGACAATCATGGTCAATATTCTTGAAGAAACCCTCGGCGCCAAGTTCAACAACGTTAGAGGCTATCCCGGGGGCGTTGAGATTGACCTGGCAATTGAAAAAGGCGAAATCCACTGCCGGGGCACCGGCATTACAACCCACTTTGCCCGGGAGCCATATTTCACCTGGCACAAGTCCGGCTTCGACAGGCACATAGTACAAACCGGAGCCAAAAAAGACTCGCGCCTGCCGGATGCGCCGACATTGTCCGAACTGATGGACAAAAAGAAAACGCCAGTGCTCAGCCGTAATGTCGCACGCGTGATGCTCGTCTCCGCGACTTTGGGTCGCCCGCTCATTGGTACGCCGGGCATTCCGCCGGAGCGCATCAAAGTTCTGCGTGAAGCCTATCTCAAAGCCTTCGCCGAACCGGAGGTCGTTCAAGAAGCCAAGAAGAGCCGCCTCGATCTGGAAACTCTGGCCGGCGCGGAAGTCGAAACGCAGATTCGCGAGGTCATGAATCAACCGCAGGAAGTCATCGAACGAGTGAAGAAGCTGTCTGAGTGATTGAGTGGGAGGGTTGTTTGTGGTTCAGTTCTGAATAGGACGAGCGATGAGGTAGCGCCATGGAAATACATATTAAAATGGCTCCGGCGCAATATAAGCGATTGCGTAACTCCTACCCTATCGACTCTCCGGTACGCGATCTCATCGACAATGCCAGACGACTTGATCATGCCATCGAGGGAGTGCTGTTTGCCGGCTACACGATCGTTTGTAACGAGGACCAAGCGCGAATCTTTTTAGAGACAGCCCGGCAATGCTGTCCCGAGGTAATCCCGCACATAGAGCAAGCGATCAAGCTCGCCCAAAGAGCCTAATGGCCGGTATAGAACAAGAGCGCTCTAATTGGCTGGAGCAGAGCTTAGCTGTCATGGTCCTAGCTTCTTCTGAACACGTCTCACGAGCACAGCTTTACCCTTTCGCTGCTCTTTGTACTTTCCTTAATAGACTCATATCTTCCAAGTCATCAGGCGTAAACGGCTTGACGATTTTTAAAGTGTCCCGATAGACATCAATCTCGCGCTCAACAGCCGCGCGCGGTTTAGTGCCATCTTTGCTGTAGGATTGCATCTGCGTCGCAAAAGCCTTTTCTGCCAGCGGCAAATCGATTTTGTGAAAGCCGGCAATGTATTGAATAACCTCATGCCGGTTAGTCGGGTTGTGCAGGTAAACCAAAGTACGGTGCAAGCCGGCGATAAGCCCATAGGCTTTGGTCGGATCTTTTGTCAATGAATCGGTGGATGCGACAAGACCGATGAAGCTAAGCGGCGCATAAGTCCTCGCTTCAGCCAGTCGCCGGTAGCCCTTAGCTTCCAATTCTTCGATGTAGGGCGGTGCCATCAGGGTGGCGGCGACTCTGCGCGACGTTAACGCCTTGTAGGCGTTGTCGGTCACTTGCGTCGCCAGAAGCGTCACCCGTCCCGGATCAATGCCGTTGCCTTTTAGGACCAGCGCCGCAGACATTCCCACAGCATCGGTCAGAGCCGTAACCGCAATCACTTTTCCAATCAACTCTTGCACGCTTTTAATTTCAGGTTGCGCGATCAGCGCATGGCTCGGATCGTGCTGCACGTAGAACACTCTCTTCAGCGGCAATCCACGCATGATGGCCGAGGTCGCGGCGCCTAAGGTCGCGGAGAAGTCCAATTCGCCGGCGACCAAAGCAGCGATGGCGGTGGGCGGCGCCATGACGATCAACTGCGGCTCGATCTGCTCCGCTGCAAAGAATCCTTTATCCTTGCCGAAGTAGTACGGCATAATCGACAGACTCCTCGATGGAACATGAATGCTTACACGGGTCGCGCTCGACGCCGCAGCGCCCGGTGAAGCAAATAAGCTAACCACAATCAGGATGACGAGTGTGATGACTATCTTGGTGCCAAAAACTCTGTACATGAAACTCTCTCTAGTTTGCTAAGGTCGGAGCACGGCCCAGGATGAATCAATTCCGACGTATTAATCGCGAAGCGAACGCCCGAGTTCTGCGCGAATATACTGATGCTCGAAATCGATGACCATGAATTCTCCAGCTAAACGAAGTAGCCTAAGGAGCGCCCAAGGTGGCGCTGATTCACGCAAACCTCGTACTCAACTCTCAAGCGCTATGCTCTGGTCATCTCTGATAAAGCACACAGGCATATGGGTCGTCTTGCGAGCGTACCCGATTCGTCCGTGGCAATCGATCATGATAAGGCCGGCTTGGGCTCCTGTTTTTGCCTCCAACAGTTCCAGAGATTTACGCGCGGCCGCATTTGGATCGATGCCTTCGGCGAGAAAGTCAATGGCAGTCTTGCCCAGGACAACGCGAATAATCGCTTCGCCAAATCCCGTGCAGGAGACGCCACCGCGATCGTCGGCATATGTTCCGCAGCCGGGCAAGGGCGAATCACCGATCCGACCCGGCAGCTTATTGAAAATGCCGCCGGTGGAAGTCGCTACGGCGATCTTTCCGTTAGCGTCCAACACCACGCACCCCACCGTGCCGTATTTCTCTGCCCAACGTTTTCTCTCGTGTTCGACTATCAGCGATTCTGGAGAACATTCCGGAAAGCCAATTTCCCGCGCAAACATCAGCGCGCCCTCACTCCCCAGGATCACGTGCCGGCCATCCTCCATGACCCGACGCGCCAGCTTGATGGGGTTCTTAATTCGTTGTACGGCTGCCACAGCACCAACACGCAACAAATAGCCGTCCATGATCGCCGCATCCATCTCCACATTGCCAATTTGATTGAGCGTCGAACCAGTCCCGGCATTGAAGAGCGGATTATCTTCGAGAACCATCACAGCGGCTTCGGCCGCGTCCAGTGCCGATCCGTTCTGCGCAAGAATATCCCAGGCCGCCAGCGCCGCTGCTTTGCATCCGTCGAGCCGCTCTGGCAGAGAATCGTCCCGGATCGGACCGGCACCGCCATGGACGATTACGGCTGGTTGGGCATTGGTCATAATGTTTCAAAGCGATCTGGAGTATTAACGGAAAAATCCTGCGCGCACCATCGTGTCTCGACTTTGAACTACCAGGCGCCTTGTCAATTCAGTTCTCTGAGGATCGCGCGGCAGGGCGCGCCGTCCGATCCCGCGAGTTTCACCGGTGGGCAAATCAGCTCGTACCGGCCCGGCGGAACCTGCGATAGATCGACGCCTTCGAGAAGCACCACTCCGTAATCGAGGAATGCTCGATGCACCGGAACCTGTTCATCGGCATGAGCCGCTGAAAGATAGTCGAGACCGACGAGACGAACGCCTGCATCGACCAATGCCTTCGCGCCGTCAACTGAAAATGAGGCGAAACTCGCATCATAGACGCCTTTGTGCAGTAGCT